>CALNAU010000084.1 GCA_937874275.1 uncultured Clostridia bacterium
GCAGCAGGTTGCGGCCGCGGAATTTGTACCTGGCGATGACATAGGAGGCGAACATACCGATAAACACCGCCAGGAATCCGGCCGCGGCGGACACCGTCAGCGAGTTGACGAAGTAGTTGCCAAAGTGTTCTTTGCTGAGAATGCTCTCGTAGTTGATCAGCGAAGGCGTGGTGGGCCAATACTGGATGGGGTAGGCGTAGATATCAGCCTGTGTCGGCTTTAGGGAGGTAATCACCATCCAATAGAAGGGGAAGATGACGATGACCAGAAAAGCCGCCAGAAACAAAAACTTGACCACCTTGGCGGTGAGGCGGACGCCCGGATGATGCAATGTGCTCATGTCGCCCCCTCCCTCAATCCTGCGCGGATTGGCTGAACCGGGTGGTGGCCAGGTAGACAACGGTATACAGGCTTAGAAACAGGATGCACAGCAGGCCGATGGCGCTGCCCATGCCATAGTCCATGCCACGCACCTTCTCCATCATCAAGGTGGTGACGATGTGGGAGGAGCCTGCCGGCGCGCCGGCCGTCATGGCCTGGATGAGTTCTGGAAAGTTGAAAATCCAGATGACGCGCAGCAGCACCGTCAACACAATGACCGGGCGGATGTGGGGCATGGTGATGGCGGTGAAACGCTTGAGCACGCCTGCCCCATCCACCGAGGCCGCCTCGTACAGCTCCTCGGGCACGCCCTGCAAGGCCGCCGTAATCATGATGGTAAAAAACGGAATGCCATACCAGATGTTGGCCACAATGACGGCGTTGAGCGCGCTGCCCACCTCGGACAGGAAACCGTACTGCGTCTGCAGAATACCCAGTTTAATCAGGATGTCATTGATGACGCCGGCCGTGCCGTTGAACATCCAGCGCCACATGATGCCGATGACAAAGCCCGAGATGGCCCAGGGAAAGAAAATAAGCCCCTGGTACACGCGCTTGCCCCGAAAGTTCTTTTGCAGAATCAGCGCCATGATAAACCCGATGAGGAACTGACCCGCCAGCGACACCACCACCCATTTGAGCGTGTTGAGCAACGTGGTGTAGAACATATTGGACGGCGTTACCTCAAACAGCTCGCGGAAGTTATCCAGTCCAATCCACTTGATGTTGTTGAGATTGAACAGCGTATAGTTCTGAAATGCCATGGGAATGCCGCGCAGCAGCGGGTAATACGTCAGCGCGAGCACGGTAATCAGGCTGGGCAGCACCATCAGAAAGATGAATCGCCGCTCGCCGGCGGGGTGGTTGATGCTTCTCTTTTCCTTTTTCATGGGCGCCTCCTGCGACAACAAACATAACAGCTGGATATTCAAACGGAATGGGATGAACAAACAGCGCTGCAGAGAACGATGGTTTTTGTGTTTCGTATAAAAGGAGATGGCGCCCTGACGCCATGGGCAGAGGGCGCCATCTCGCATCATTGGATGGCTAACTGTTGGCGGGGATTATTGCCAGAGCTGGCCTTCCTGGGCATACGCCTCGGACCAAATCTTGTCCAGGTGCGCGAGCAGGTCGTCAGCGCTGATCTGGTCCTTCAGATACTTCTGGAATTCCTGATCAATCTCTTCCTTGTAGCTGGCAAAGGCCTCATACATCTGGGGCCTCACAGCGTAGGTATAGACATCGGGGTTGTTGGCCATCTCCATGTAGGCGGCAAAGGGGCCTTCCTTGAAGAAGGGGTCTTCCACCGCGGAGGTGTGAATGGGCACCAGGGCCGTCACCTTGGCGTACTTGGTGTTGTTTTCGCTGTTGAGGAAGTAGAGCAGGAAGTCAACTGCCTCCTCAGGATGTTCGGTGTAAGAGGTCACGCCCCAGCCGCTATAGCCATTGGGCGATACGGACTGGCCGGAGGGGCCCACGGGCAGGGGCGCTGTCCACCACTGACCTTCTTGCAGCTCAGCCTCGCAGGTGGCGATGACTTCGCTGTCCTGAATCAGCATGGCGGCGGTACCGTTGATAAAGCCTTGCACCATCTCGCTGAACGCCCAGGTGACCGAGTCGCTGGGAGAGGCCTCCAGGTACAGCTTCTTGTGGTATTCCAGCGCTTCCTTGGCTTCAGGTGTGGTGAAGATGGTCTTGCCCTCGCCATCCTTCAGGTAGAAGGCAGCCGCCGTATTGGCCAGTTTATCAAAGCCCAGCCAGGACAGGGCCTCCACCTCGTAGTACTGGTTGCCGCCGTTGCCGCCGCGGAAAGCATAGCCGTACTTGTTCTCCTCGGGCTTGGTCAGCTTTTTGCCTACCTCCAGCATCTCCTCATAGGTCTTGGGGGGCTGCAGGCCGGCGGCGTCAAACAGGTCCTTGCGGTAGAACAGGCAGCGCTGATAGAACCCGGAGGGAACCATCCAGGCCTTGCCGCCGATCAGCGTCATGGATTCCAACGCAGCCGCGGTCATGGTCTTTTTGCCTTCCCAGGCATTCACCTGCTCGTCCAACGGCATAATCCAGCCGTTGTTGGAGAACATCGTAATCATCTGTTCGCGCACTTCCACGATATCCAGCGGCTGCTTGGTGGCCAGCATCTGGGAGATTTTGGCGTCCGCGCCCTCAAACGGCGGGGTAATAATCTCGATTTTGACGTTGGGGTTTTCCTTCTCGTAGTTGTCGGCGATTTCGCGCAGCAGCTTGGTGCGCGGCTCGCTGGTCAGGGACTCAATCATGCGCAGGGTGATGGGTTCGGTGCTGGCCAGCGCAGTGCCCACCACGGTGAGCAGCAGGACGGCAAACAGCATGACAGATAGCAGTTTGGCAAATCGTTTCACTTGTGTTCCTCCCTTTCATTCCATATGGTCAAATACAGGGCATACACCACACCCTGTTTACCAACTTAATCCAGCACCGCCAGCGCCTGGCGCAAGTCTTGAATCAGTACGTCTACCCCCTCCAGCCCGCAGTGGATGCGGATGAGCTGCTGGCCGGTGCCGCACTGGGCAGCCTGCTCGGCTGTTTTCTTGTACATGGGCATGACGACCAGGCTTTCAAAACCGCCCCAGGATACCCCTATCTGGAACACGCGCAGCGCGTCGCACACGCGCAGCGCGTCCTCCTTGGTGCCGTCGATTTCAAAGCTGAGCAGACCGCAGCTGCCCGCTTGCTGTGCCTGGGCAATGGCATGCTGCGGATGGCTGGGCAGCCCCGGATAGTGCACCCGCGCGACGCGGGGATGCGCCTCCAGGAACTCCGCTACCTGCATGGCCACTTGCTGATGCTGCGCCAGGCGCACAGACAGCGAGCGTAAGCCCCGCAGCACCAGCCACCCCTCCATGGGGCCGATGATGCCGCCGTAGAACTCACGGCAGCGGGCCAAATCACGCCCCAGCTGCTCATCCTGGCACACCAGCGCGCCGCCAATGACGTCGCTGTGCCCGCCCAGATACTTGGACAGCGTGTGCATCACGATATCGATGCCCAGGGTCAGCGGCTTTTGATACAACGGGGTGCAGTAGGTGTTATCGATGTAGGTACGAATGCCCCGGGCCTTTGTCACCCGAGTAATCGCCTGGATATCAATGACTTCCAGCACCAGCGAAGTGGGGCTTTCCAGCAGCACAAGGGTGGTATCGGGGCGGATGGCCGCGATGACGGCCTCTGCCGTCGCCTCCACAAAGGTGACCTGCATGTTGAGCTTGGGGATGCAGATATCCTTGAGAAACTCTACCGTGGGGCCGTAGCAGTTATACAGGCAGATGATGTGATCACCCGCTTTGCAGCAGGCATGTATGGCGGTGGTCAGCGCGGCCATGCCCGAGGAGAACACAAGCCCTCTGGTGCCCCGCTCCAGCGCGGCCAGCTTCTCTTCCAGCAGGTGAACGGTGGGGTTGCTCACCCGGCCATAGATGTATTCCTTCTCCACATCCACGCCCAGGTAGGACGCCATATTGGGGAACACGTGCAGTGAGTTCATGTAGATGGGCGGCACCACCGCACGCTGTTGAATGGCAGGATTTTCGCCCCCGTGCAGGGCAATCATTTGGTCATCATCAAAGAACATAAAAAGTTCCTTTCCGTTCCTCACTCGATGCGTTCATATCCGAACCTGATGTTTGAAAACCTGTGGGTGCATATATATTCTTACAGGCCTAATTTAGCATATAGCACATGGGGTGTCAACGCCTGCGGCCCGGCAGTCCCCTCGCAAAGCCGCATGATCCACATCAAGCGACGCGGTCGCCCGGTCTTTGCGCTCACCTGATGAAACTGGTATACTGCGTATGTCATTTTACATCAATACCATGTGGAGGAATCAGAGATGGATGCTTTTATCTTTCATAACCCAACGCGCTTCGTTTTCGGCCCCGAAGCCGAGCTGCAAACTGGCGAACAGGTACGCAAGCTGGGCATTGGCAAAGTGCTGCTGGTATACGGACAGGGCTCGGTGGTGCGCAGCGGGCTGCTGGCGCGCGTGAAGGCGTCGCTGGATGCCACCGGCATCCAGCACTGCGAGTTGGGTGGCGTTTTGCCCAATCCCCTGTCCAACCTGGTATATCAGGGCATTGAGCAAGCCAGGCGCGAACAGGTGGATGCCGTGATGGGCATTGGCGGCGGCAGCGCCATTGACACCGCCAAGGCCATCGCCCTGGGCACACGATACAACGGTGACTTCTGGGATTTTTATATGGCCAAGGCACAGCCCGCCGATGCCCTGCCGGTCATCACGGTGCTCACCATCGCTGCCGCGGGCAGCGAGTCCAGCAACAGCTCGGTCATCACCCACGAAAAGAGCCTGCTCAAGCGCGGCTGCCGCACAGACTTTAACCGCCCGCGCCTGTCGCTGATGAACCCCACACTTACCTATGGCCTGCCCAACAACCAGAAGGCCAACGGCGTATCCGACATGATGGCCCATATATTCGAGCGCTATTTCACCAACTCCAAGGACGTGACGCTGTCAGACGAACTGTGTGAAGGCACGCTGCGCACCATATTGGCCGCCGGGCCCAAGGCGCTGGCCGAGGGCGACAACTACGCCGCCCATGCCGACCTGATGTGGTCCGGCACCCTGGCGCACAACGACACGCTGAGCCCCGGCCGCCAGCAGGATTGGAGCTGCCACGGCATCAGCCACGCGGTATCCGCCCACTTTGGCGCGGCCCACGGCGCGGTGCTGGCGGTGCTGTTCCCCCACTGGATGCAGCATCAGCTGTCGCATGATGTGGCGCGGTTTGAGCGCTTTGCGGTGCAAGTGATGGGTGTCGACACAAAAACGGGCGACGAAAAAAGCCGCGCTGAGGCGGGCATCCGCGCGCTGCGCGACTTTTTCAACAGCCTGGGCTTGCCGTCCACGCTGGGCGAATTCAACGTGCAGGAAAAGGATTTGGAGCGCCTGGCCGACGATGCCCCTTACACGGCTGAGGGCACCATCGGGTTCTTCCGGCCGCTGCGCCGGGAGGATGTGCTGGCCATTTACCGCGAGGCCCTCTGACGGGCAAAGAAAGCGTCCAGCAACGCGCCGGCCTCGTCCTCCAGTACGCCGCCGATGACCTCCACCCGATGGGAAAAATGCGGGTCCATGGGCAGCGCGTACACGCTGCCGCAGCAGCCGTACTGCCGGTCAAAGGCGCCAAACACACACCTGTCTATGCCCGACATCACCAGAGCGCCCGCGCACATGGGGCACGGCTCCAGCGTGACATACAGGGTGCAGCCGGTCAGCCTGCGCGTGCCAAGCAGCCGGGCTGCCTGCTGCATCGCCAGCAGTTCGGCATGGGCAAAGGGCGCGCCGTCTGACTCTCGCCTGTTGTGGGCAGCGGCCAGCACGGTGCCGTCCTTCACCACCACCGCGCCGACCGGCACATCGTCCCCCGCCTGCGCGGCCTGATCCAGCGCCAGGCGCATCCAAACCTCGTGTCCCATACAATTCCTCCACAGGTTTTGTTCAGTCTATCATCCGCAGCCGCCCCAACACAAGCACGCAAGGAGGTATCCTATGGAAAACCAAGTCCTGTCCACCATCGCCGCCAGGCGCAGCCATCGCCGCTACAAGCCGGACCAATTGACCGAAAAGCAGCTGGACACCTTGATTGACGCCATGCTGCAAAGCCCTTCGGCCCACAACCAGCAGCCCTGGCACTTCAGCATCGTACAAAATCCGGAGCTGACCCAGCGGCTGACCGAAGCCGCCCGCAAGCAAAATGATCAGCTGCCCGAAGCCGAGCGCAGCCCTCGGTTCAATGAACCGGCCTTCAACATCTTCTACCATGCGCCGACGGCGATCTTGATCTCAGCACCCGACAGCACCTACTCCCCCATCGACTGCGGCATCGCCGTGCAGACCATCGCCCTGGCCGCTGAAAGCATGGGCCTGGGCAGCGTGATTGTGGGCCTGGTGCACCACGCCTTTGAAGGGGAGGAAAGCGATGCCCTGGCTCGGGCGCTCCAGATGCCCGAGGGGCACAAGTTCCGCATCTCCATCGCGGTGGGCACCCCCGATGATGACAAGGCCGCCCCGCGCCGGGATCGCAGCAAGGTGAGCCTCATCCGTTAATCCTTTGTAAATTTCGGCGGAGCCTGAGCGCTCCGCCGCTTGCTATGGTATACTTAATTTGTTAGCGAAAAACGACTGGGAGGTCACCATGCTGCCACGCCGCCACACACTGATATACCTGCTTATCGCAGTGATGCTCTGCGTTCATCTGCCCGCGCTGGCCACAGCACCGAGTGCTACGGTCACGGGCACCGTTTATTCCGATAAGGATTTGGGCGGCAACATGGACGCGGACGAAGCCGGGCTGGCTGAAGCCGAGCTGACCTTGATGCGCCTGGGCGCCCAGGGGGAGGAGCAGGTCGATACCGCGATCAGCGCGGCTGATGGCAGCTACACCTTCAACCATGTGGGGGCTGGCGAATACTATATCAAAGCGGTGCTGCCCAAGGGGTTCATCCCCACGCGGTATGTGCAGGGCGGCAACGAACTGCTCCCCAGCAACGATACCGGCACCCGCACGGCCCCCTTCACCATCCAGGAGAGCGGTACGCTGCGCCTGCCGATGGGCGTGATGCCATCCAAGAACGGCAGCTTTGTGCGCGCCATCGCCTTTGGCGATGACAACCTCAACGGCGGCCGGTTCAGCAGCGAGCCGCTGCTGCGCGGCGTGGTGGTTGAGGTATTGTTTGAGTTGGATGGCACCTATTACTTCGCCGCCAGCGGCGAAACCAACAAGGAAGGCCTCATCAACATCACCAACCTGCCCCCGGGCAACTATGTGCTGTCGGCCACCATGCCGGGCAGCTACATCATTGGGCCCTTGGGCGCCAAGATCAGCCTGTTTTATAACACCATCGTGCCCGGCGAGAGCAATTACGGCCGCTCCGAGCCCTTTGTGCTGCCCGCGCGCGGCAGCATCGGCATGGGCATTGGCGGCGCGCTGACCGGCTCCGGCCACGGCAAGGCGTGGAGTGATACCAACTTCAACGGCCTGTGGGATGCGGACGAGATGGGGCTGGGCGGCCTGGTGCTGACCCTTACCCACCGTAGCATGGGCGTGGAGCGTAACACCGTGACCGCATCCGACGGTAGCTTTGCCTTCTCCACCCTGCAGCCGGGCGAATATGAGCTGACCGCCTCGCTGCCCGACACCATGATGTTCACCATTGGCGAGGGCGATTCCATCTTCAGCGCCGATGACAGCCGTACACAGACCGCCAAGGTGCGTGTGCAGGCCGAAAAGGACAGCGATTTCGGCAGCATCGGCACCATCCCCACCACCTCCCTGGAGGTGCTCTCCTTCCACGACAGCAACATCAACGGCCAGCAGGATGAGGGCGAGCCCGCCTTCGCCGGGGCAGAGCTGGTGGTCGCGGCCAATGGCCAGCAAATCGCCACAGCTGTATCCGACGCGCAGGGCGTGGCACGGGTCCCGCTGCTGCGCGCGGGTAAGCTGGAGCTTACCCTCACGCTGCCCGACGGCCAGATATTCAGCATCGCTGGCGATGAAAGCGGCAACCGCTTCCACCAGGATACCTCCGCCTCCATGCTGACCATCCCCTACACGCTTGAGCCGGGTGTGCGCGCCCAGCTCAAGGCCGGTGTCACGCTGCCCGCCACCATCGAGGGCAAGCTGTTTGACGACACGAACAACAACGGTGTGCTGGATGAGGAGGAGGACCCCCTGACCGGCTTTACCGTGCAGGCCATCGGGCCCAACGAACTGGTGGCCGCCGAATCCGTCACCGATGGGGAAGGCGATTATCACCTGACGGGCCTGATACCCGGCAGCTATACGGTGCGCATCTTGCTACAATCCCCCTACATCTTCTCTGACATCCCCACCGTCACAGCTGACCGCATCAGCCGCATTGTGACACAGACCGCCGCCTGGGGCGAGACAGCAGCCATCGCCCTGCAGCCCGGCCAGGTGCAGGAGCGGGTGGACGCAGCCGCCTTCCGCTCCGGTGTCATCAACGGCAAGGTACTGTTAGGCGACGAACAGGATGGCTTCGATGGCCAGCAGGGCGGCCTGGAAGGGGTCGAGGTGCAACTGCTGGACGAGGACGGCAAGCCCGTAAGCGCCTACACCGTGGCCACCACCCAGCGCGATGGCAGCTACCTGCTAAAAGGTGCGCTGCCCGGTACCTATTCGCTGCGCTACACGCTGCCGGATGGGGCGGCATTCTCCAACCCACTGACGGATGAGCGGCATTTTACCAGCAGCGCATTTGACGTGAAGGCAAGCGACGAGCTGGACGCCGAGGCCCTCTTCGCCGTCAAAACCGGCAGCTATGCCGGCCAGGTATACTTAGACCGTAACGCTGATGGCAGCCGGGACAAGGACGACCAAGGGCTTGCTGACATCCGGATTCTGCTGGAGAGCGGTGTCTCGGCCAACACCAGGCAGGGAACGACCGATGCGGAAGGCCGCTTTGACGTCACAGGCTTGCGCCCCGGCACCTATCAGCTGCTGGTGACGTTGCCTGAGGGCATGTTGATTGCCTACGACGAGCACAGCCCCTTTGTGCCCGCGACCGCCAACGCCTCCAACGCGGAAGTCGTGGTCGGCATGGGCACCCGCAGCGAGGACAACAGCATCGCGGCCCTCAGCACCCACAGCGTCAGCGGCCGCGCCTACTATGATAACGACCTGAGCTCAAACCCAACCCAGGGCGAACCCGGATATGAAGGGCTGGAAGTACGCCTGCGCCATCAGGTCAGCAAGGTGGAGTTCAAGGCCACCACCGATGCCGAGGGTAACTACAGCATTCCCCTGCTGTTCCCCGGCGATTATACGCTCAGCGTGCAGCTGCCCGCCGACCACGAGCTGTATGCCCCCGCGGGCGCCGTGGCCAGCGCCGGCCAGTGGGAAAAGAATTTGCGCTTCAACCCCGCCCAGCCTGCGACCGAGTTAACCCTCGGATTGGTACAGTTTGGCAGCATGCAGGGCAGCGTGTGGAACCTGGGCGGCACCCACGAGCATATCGCGGGCCTGCCCGTGCGGCTGCTCAAATCCCCGGGCGGTGAGGTGGCGGCCGAAGCCGTCACCGACAGCCAGGGCATGTACCTGCTGGAACAGCTGTATCCGGGCGAGTATTCGCTGGAAATCACGCTGGCCGATGGCTACCGCTTCGCCCGCCAGATTGACAGCGAGCGCACGCGCTTCAGCCTGATTACCTCGGATACCGGCATCGTCAACGACAACCTGGGGCGCTCACAGCCCTTCACGCTGACCATGGCCGAGCACAAGGAAGCGCAGGATGTGGGCATGGGCACCTTGGGTCAGTTGGGCGACTACGCCTGGCTGGACCTCAACCGCAATGGCATGCAGGACGCGGGCGAGCCCGGTGTGCCCGGCATCGAAATCAGGCTGTACCAATATGGCCAGCTGGCCCAGCAGACTCAAACCGACGCCTATGGCCGCTACCTGCTGCGGGATGTGTATCCCGGCCAGTACAGCGTAGAGGTCACCATGCCGCCCGAGCTGAAGGCCACCGTGCACCAGACCGAATTCCGCCTGGTGGGCAGCATCCTGCCCGAGGTAGCGGGCACCACCGTCACAGCGGAGGACATCACCGTGCCCAGCGGCGCACGCAACCTCAGCTGCGACTTTGGCTTCGCTCTCGTCAAGGATGGTGTTCTGCCTGCCTCCATGCAGCAGCTGCCGCAGAAGGATTGGACGCCGCTGGTGCCCTACGAGCCCAAGCGATTGAGATAAGCAAAATCCCCTACGAAAAACCGCCGCGGCGCACTTGCTCCACGGCGGTTTCATGTTCATCTACCAAAGGCAGTGAGGAGATAAACCCTATTCCTCCTCTTCCTCCTCGGGCAGCTCGGCGTTGTGGTAGACCTCCATCACGTCGTCATTGTCATCCAGCATGTCCAGCAGCTTCTGCACCTTCTCCAGGGTTTCCGCGTCGTCCACCTCGACGGTGGTCTGCGGCAGCTTGCTGCGCTCGGCGGACACAAACGCGATGCCCTGCCCCTCCAGCGCTTCACGCACGGCGGAGAAATCGTTGGGCGCGGTGAGAATCTCAAAGGAGTCGTCGTAGCTCTTCATGTCTTCGGCACCGGCGTCCAGCGCCTGCATCATCAGCTCTTCCTCATCCACGCCGGGGCCACGTTCTACAATCAGCAGGCCCTTGTGGTCAAACATATAACCCACCGAGCCTGTGGTGCCCAGGGAGCCGCCGTTTTTGTCAAAGATATGGCGAATTTCGGAGGCGGTGCGGTTGCGGTTGTCGGTCACAATCTCGCAAATTACGGCCACGCCGCCGGGCGCGTACCCCTCATAGGTGATTTCTTCAAAGACCACATTGTCCATCTCGCCCGCGGCCTTCTTGATGCTGCGGGTGATGCTGTCATTGGGCATGTTGTTGGCCTTGGCCTTGGCGATGATGTCGCGCAGCTTGCCGTTGACGGCGGGGTCACCGCCGCCTTCCTTGACGGCGATGGCAATCTCGCGCCCTATCTTGGTAAATATTTTGCCGCGGGCAGCGTCTGCCTTGCCCTTCTTATGCTTGATGTTGGCCCATTTGGAATGACCGGACATATCAAAACCCCTCTCCGCAAATTACAAACCAGTATAGCATTGCCCCACGGGCAGCGTCAAACCATCACGGCCCGCGCGCGGTCCGGGTAGTTGGTGATGATCATATCCGCCCCGGCTTCAATGACGCGCTTCATATCCCGCTCGGCGTTCACCGTCCAGGTGTTTACCTTCAGCCCCGCGCGGTGCGCGTTGGCGCAGTAATCCCCAAAGTACAGCAGGTGCTGATAGTGCGGGTGCAGGGCATCCATGCCGGATTCCGCCGCGTAATTCCATGGGCGGATAAGCACGCTGTCGTACAGCAGGCCGCATACGGCATCCGGAAAAATCTCTTTGATGGCCAGCATGCTCATGTGGTTGAAGGAGGAGTAGATCACCCTGTCCTCCATCCCCATTTTGGCCGCCAGCACCAGGCACTTCTCCTCCATGCCGGGGTATGGCACGATGCTGTTTTTCAGTTCCACATTAATCAGCAGGTTGGTGGGCGCCAGCAGTTCAAACACCTCCTGCAGGGTGGGCGCTTTGGCCCCCTGATACTCCGGGTGAAGCTTTGAAAAATCAAACTTCTTGACGGCTGCCAGGCTCATCTCCCCAATCAAGCCGTTGCCGTCGGACACGCGGTCTACCTTTTCGTCGTGGGCTACCAACAGGTGCCCGTCGCGGGTCAGGTGGACGTCCAACTCCACCGCGTCCGCCCCCTGCTCCACCGCTAATTGAAAGGCCTCCAGGGTGTTTTCAGGCGCGTAGCCCGAGGCGCCGCGATGGGCGCAAATCAAGGTGCTCATGCTTCCTCCATCTGTTGCAGGCGCTGTGCGGCATGCAACACATTCTCCGTTTGAACATCAAAGGTACGCAGAAGGAAACGGAACGCGCGCGCCTCCTTCAAATACAGCCTGTCTTTCTCCAGCGGCTCAGGTCCACAGGAGTTGGTGCCCAAGGGCCCCATCGCGCCATCGATGCACACCTCGGTGAGGTTTTCCGGCTTCAATTGCCAGGTATGCGTGGCCCGGGTCAGTGCCTCCTGCGTGTAGTGGCGCGCGCTGAACGAGAAATCCTCCCCCGCGATCATCAGGCCGCAGCCCGATACATCCGTGATGGCGACAAATTGCGTGTCCGCGTGGGAGCCATTCTCCTGCGGGTAGATGTAGGGCTCGTGCGTGTCCTCCACCTGTGCCTGATATATATCCAGCAGCGCCCCGGTTTTCATATCCGGGTAGCTCTCCTGCGGGCCGCGGCCCAGCCAGGTCAGCCGGTCAAAGGCACGCGGCATGGCAAAGCGCAGCCCAAGCCTGGGCAGGTACATCCGTTCAAAGGCCTCCTGCTGCTGGGTGTAGGGCGTATAGGTAATATCCAGCACCACCCGGCCATGGCGGTCAAAGCGGTACTGCTGGCGCAGCCTGACCAGCGGGCGGTACACCGCCGGGCCGTGCACGCTCTCCACCAGCACATGCACCTCATCCTCCATGCGCTGGGCCTCAAACGCGGCCACGCGGCTTTGCAACTTATCCAGGCCATAGCGGGCCCACACCGCGGCCACATTGGCCCCGAACCCCCGGTCATTATCGGTGGGCGCGCGCCACAGGTTGAGCGACAGGGGGCTTTGCAGCAGGGCAATGCGCGCGTGCTCCACCTCGGCCAGCCCACCTCGTGCGCGGCAGAAGCGATACACATCCTCGCCACAACGCACGGTGATTTGGTAGGGGGTTTCCTCCATATCCAAGCGCCTGATGGGCAGCGCCAGCGCCCGCAAAGGCTCACCCAGCTGCAATGGCACCTGATCGCGGGCCACCACATGCCCCGCGGGCGCCCATTTGCTGGCGTCGGCCAGCGCGAACTGCATGTTGAGCGCGCTGCCCTGCGGGTAGGTGCCCAGCATCAGCTTCACCACCACCGATTCGCCGGGTTTGCAGTTAACCCGCCGCTCGCCCTCAGCCAATGCACACCCCTGGTGCATCACCTGCCAAGTGCAGCGGAAACTCTCCAGGTTGGTGAAGTCCAGACAGTTGCGGATGCTTACCTTGCCCTCCGCCTCATCGTACAGGCAGATGCGGGCGGGGCGCAGCACATGGGTATATTCCTTCAGCCCGGTGTGCGGCGTGCGGTCGGGGTAGCACAAGGCATCCACGCAGAAATTGCCATCATGAATGTCCTCGCCAAAGTCCCCGCCATAGGCCCAGTAGGTGCCGCTGCCATCCGGTGCCGGCTTTGGTATGCCGTGATCCACCAGTTCCCACACGCAGCCGCCCATCAGCCGCGGATATTTGTAGATGGCCTGCCAATAATCCTCCAGGTTGCCGGGGCCGAGGCCCATGGCATGCGCGTACTCGCACAGCAGGAACGGTTTCGCGTCTTCCCGCTCGCCCTGGGCAATCACATCGGGTACGCTGGTATACATGCGGGAGACCATGTCCGCCGTTTCCGCCCGCTCATCCGGCTCATAATGGATAGGGCGGCTTGGGTCAATGCGCCGCATGGCCTCCGCCATCCGCGCGTGGTTGACGCCGTAGCCGGACTCGTTGCCCAGCGACCAGAAGATGACGGATGGGTGGTTGCGGTCCCGCTCCACCATGCGCACACCCCGGTCGATGAACTGGGCTTCCCACCTGGGGTCGCGGGCGATAAGGTCATAGGCGTCCACAAACACCACGCCGTGGCACTCCAAGTCCGCCTCGTCTATCACATACAGGCCATACTCGTCGCACAGGGACAGCAGCCACGGATCGGGCGGATAATGGCTGGTGCGCACACAGTTCATGTTGTGGCGCTTCATCAGCAGCACATCGGCCAGCATGCTGTCCTGCGGGGTATAGCTGCCCAGGTGCTGGTGCGTATCGTGGCGATTGGCCCCCTTCAACTTGACGGGTACCCCGTTGATGCGCAGCTGACCCCGGTGGATATCCACCCGGCGAAAGCCGATGCGCTGATGCTCCACCTGCCCTGGGATGCTGACCACCAGGTCGTACAGCGCAGGTGCCTCCGCCGTCCAGCGCCGCACATGCGGCAGGCCGTGGCGCAAAATGCCCATGCCATCCTGGATGGCTACATCGGTCGAGATGACCTTGTCATCCCCATCACGCAAGGCGACATGCACGCTGTCCACACCCTGTGCCTTCACCTTGATTTGCAGCAGGCCGGACTCCATGTCGGTATCCAGCCCGGCATCCACCTGTATATCAAGGATGCATTGGCTGCCAAAGCTGAGCAGCATCACATCTCGGAAAATGCCGCTGAGCCGCCACTTGTCCTGATCCTCCAGGTAGGTGCCGTCCGACCACTGGAACACCAGCACGTGCAGCACATTGCCATGCCGCTGCATGTGCGGGGACAGGTCAAACTCCGCCGGCATGTGCGGCACCTTGGAAAAGCCGATAAACTGCCCGTTGAGGAACACATAGAAACAGCTGTCCACCCCCTCAAAGCGTATGCGGGTTTCTCGGCCTTCAAAGCCATCGGGCATGTCAAACCGCCGCCGATACAGCCCCACCGGCGTATCATCCGGCACATAGGGTGGGTCGTATGGGATGGGGTAGCGCACGTTGGTGTACTGCGGCTTGCCCAAGCCCTGCATCTGCCAGCAGCCAGGCACCCGAATGCGCCCGTAGCTTTCAAACACCGCCAAATTGTCCGGTATATGCGCGGGGCTGCCCAGCAGGCAAAAATCCCACGCCCCGTTGAGCGACAGAAAATAGGGGGAGGCCACACGGTCGCCAGCCATGGCGCTGTCCCGGTCCGGGTAGGGCACCAGCGTGGTGCG
>CALNAU010000085.1 GCA_937874275.1 uncultured Clostridia bacterium
GCCATCACCACCCGCTGCCAGGGCAGGCCGTCCGGGCAGTGGCGCATGGCGCGCCCCACCTGCCGCGCGCTGCGGGGAAAACCCAACACGCGGGCAATCTGCCCATAGGCCATCACCCGTCCCGGCGGGATGCGGGCAACCACAGCATACACCTGCTCAAAAAACGGATCCATCGGGCGTTTATCATCAGCCTCTTTCATGACGTCATCATACCATTCGGCAGTGGAAGGAACAATGCCCGCCCCAAGCGGCAAACCGTGATTTTTTGCTTGCTTTTGGATGAAACCGCTGATATACTGATTAGACGGCTCATGGTTGCGCGCCATGGAACCGAAAACTCAGCGCGAGCGAGGTGAAAACCCACATGAAACAGGACATTCATCCCAAGTATGAAAAGGCGGTCGTCCGCTGCGTATGCGGTGAGACATTTGAGACCGGCTCCATCCGCAAGGAAATGCGCGTGGATATCTGCTCCAAATGCCACCCCTTCTATACCGGCAAGCAGAAGCTGGTGGATACCGGCGGGCGTGTTGACCGCTTCAAGAAGCGCTACGGAATCTGATTCCCCGCGCAGCCACAGGGGCAGACTGCCGCATGAACAGCGGGCGGTCTGCCTCGACTTTTTATATCGACCGAGTATGTTATCCCGACGAATGATGCGAAACAAAGGAAAAAACGCAATGATGAACGATGCATTTTATTGTTCCCGCTCAGCCGAGAGAAGGAAGCGTAGCGGCGTCTACGCTGACTGAAAGAGGGGACGCGGGGACGGAAAAATGGAGTTCATTGAAGCTTTTTTGAGAGCGTTTCGTAGCAACAAAATATTTGAGGTACATGATGTCAATTGATGAACGCAAGGCGGGCAGGAGGCCCGATATCGGCGGCCAGGCGGTGCTGGAGGGCGTGATGATGAAAGCGCCCGAGTGGATTGCTGTGGCTGTGCGCCGCGAGGACGGCAGCATCGTCGTCAAGCGCGACCCCTACCAATCCCCCGCCAAGAAGCACAAGTGGATGGGCCTGCCGCTGATTCGCGGCGCGGTCAATATGGTGCTGATGATGAGCCTGGGCATGAAGGTGCTGACCGACTCGGGCGAGATGAGCGGCATCATGGATGAGGAGCCCACCCGCTTTGAAAAGTGGTTGGCCAAGAAATTGGGCAAGGGTGTGGACAAGATTGTGATGGGTCTAGCGGTGGTGCTGGCCATGGCGCTGTCGGTGGGGCTGTTTGTGCTGCTGCCCAACGCGCCTGCCCAGGCGCTGCGCGCCGCGGGCTGGTCGCACCTGGCGGTCAACCTGGTCAGCGGGCTGATTCGCACGGTGATTCTGGTGGGTTACCTGATTTTGTGCGGCATGATTCCCGACATGCGAAAGACATTCCAATACCACGGCGCCGAGCACAAGACCGTGTACACCCACGAAGCCGAGCAGCCGCTGACGCCGGAAAACGCGCAGCGCTTCTCCCGCCTGCACCCGCGGTGCGGCACCAGCTTCCTGCTGATAACGTTTGTGTTCTCCATCCTGTTCTATTCGGTGCTGGACCAGGCGATATTCAGCATCTTTGCCTATGACATGAGCAGCAACTACCTGGTGCGCATCCTCAGCCGGCTGCTGCTGCTGCCGCTGGTGGCGGGCATCAGCTACGAGATATTAAAGGGCCTTGCCCATGCCGACGGCAAATGGGCGCGTGCCCTGCGTTGGCCTGGCATGCAGCTGCAGCGACTGACCACGCGGGAGCCTTCGCTGCCCATGCTGGAGGTGGCCATCGCGGCCATGAACGCGGCGCTGCACGGCCTGCCCGAGGGCGAGCGCACACCGGAAGGCTATGTGCGCGTCGCCAAGGAGGCAGACAGCACGGCCGAAGCCGCCGCGGCCAGCGCATGACGGTCCGCCAGGCGCTGAGGGAAGCCTCTGCCCGTCTGGCGGCCGCCGGCGTACCCAACCCGGAGATAGACGCCGCCTGGCTGATGGGCGGCGTTCTGTCGCTCAAGCGGCTGGAGGTGCTGGCCCACAGCAGCCGGGTGCTGACCGCAAAAGAGCGGGAAGACTATGACCGCCTGATCGCCCGGCGCGCGCAGCGCGAGCCCCTGCAATACATACTGGGCGAGACGGATTTCATGGGCCTGCGGCTGCTGACCCGGCCGCCCGTATTGATCCCCCGCAATGATACCGAGGTGCTGTGCGAGCAGGCGCTATTGCGCCTGCGGCCCGGTCAGCGTGTGCTGGATTTGTGCACCGGCTCCGGGGCCATCGCCATCAGCCTGAAGGCGCATCAGCCCGGGCTTCACGTATGGGCCGGGGATATCGCGCCGGAGGCCCTCGCGCTGGCGCGGGAAAACACGGCGCTGCACAAGCTGGATGTAAACTTTGCGCTGGGCGATTTATTTATGCCATTTGGGGACGCGCGCTATGATATGATTTGCTGTAACCCGCCCTACATCCCCACAAAGGACTTGGACAGCCTGCAGCCAGAAGTGCAGAGGGAGCCGCGCCTGGCGCTGGATGGGGGCGGCGACGGCCTGGCCTTCTACCGCCGCCTGGTGGCGGAGGCGCCGCTGCACCTGCTGCCCCACGGCTGGCTGCTGCTGGAGCTGGGCGACGGCCAGGCGGAGGCCGTACAAGCAATGGCCGCGCTTGATTTTGACGCCATCAGCGTGTACGATGATGCTGGCGGGCTGCCCCGCACACTGGCGGCCCAATGGAAAGGAACACATGCCTTCACTGGATGACCAATTCGTCTGGATGGACGAACGCTATGAGGAGTTGGGCGTCGCCTGCTCTCAAAACGACATCATCATGGACCTGCCCCGCTGGCAGGCCCTCATGAAGGAGCGCGCCGGTCTGGAGCAGGCGGTGACCGATTGGCGTGAATACCGCAAGCTGCGCGACGAGATTGCCTCCACCCGCGAGCTGCTGGACAGCCCGGAAATGGCCGACATGGCGCAGGAGGAGCTGCCCCAGCTGCTGACCCGCGAGGAGGAACTGCGCGACCGGCTCCGGCGGCACCTCATCCCCCGCGACCCCAATGACGAGCGCAGCGTGGTGATGGAGATACGCGCGGGTGCCGGCGGCGACGAGGCCAGCCTGTTTGGCGCGCTGTTGATGCGCATGTACGCGCGCTACGCCGAGCGCCACGGGTGGCAGGTGGAATACATCAGCCTCAATGAGACCGAGCTGGGCGGCGTCAAGGAAGCGGTGTTCACGCTGTCGGGTGCCGGCGCCTTCAGCCGCATGAAGTTTGAAAGCGGGGTGCACCGCATCCAGCGGGTGCCCAGCACCGAAAGCCAGGGCCGCATCCACACCAGCACCGCCACGGTAGCCGTGCTGCCCGAGGTGGATGAGGTGGACATCGACATCAACCCCGGCGACCTGCGCATCGACACCTACCGCGCCAGCGGCCACGGCGGCCAGTACATCAACCGCACGGACTCCGCCGTGCGCATCACCCACCTGCCCACCGGCCTGGTGGTAACCTGTCAGGATGAGAAGAGCCAGCTCAAGAACAAGGAGAAGGCCATGAAGGTGCTGCGCAGCCGCCTGTACGAGCATAAGCAAGCCGAGCAGGACGCGGCCTATGCCCAGCACCGCCGCGGCCAGATCGGCACCGGCGACCGCAGCGAGCGCATCCGCACCTACAACTTTCCCCAGGGCCGGGTGACTGACCACCGCGTCGGCCTGACGCTGCACCGCATCACCGATATTATGGACGGCGACCTGGATGAAGTGATTGACGCGCTGACCATCGAAGCCCAGGGCGAGGACATGAAGCGCCTGGCGCTGGAAGAGGCCTAACCCCGCATTCGCGAAGGAGGAAATCGCATGCAGTATAACCAACCGCCCGACAGGCGACCGATGTCGGCAGCCAACAAACTGCTGATTGTGATTGTGGTTCTGCTGATTTTCACGGCAGGGTTTTTATCCATCATGCTGGGTCGCGGCGGACAGCCGGTCGGCCCCGCTGCCCCCACGCCGGTGCAACCCAGCCTGCCGCCCCAGGGCCAGCTGAACACCATCGACGAGGCGCTGGACAACATCACACCCACCCCGCCGCCAACGCCCGTGGTGATGGCCACCGCGCCGCCCACCGAGACACCGGTGCCCAACTTTGAGATGACGCCTGCGCCCACGGACATCCCCACGCTGAAGCTCAACTCCGCCGGGGACCAGGTGCGACGCATGCAGGACCGCCTGGTGCAGCTGGGCTACCTGCGCGATGGGGCCAACGACGGCCAGTTCGGCAAGGGTACACAGAACGCGGTGCGCTCCTTCCAGGAGGTGAACGGCCTGAGCGTGGACGGCGCCGCCGGCGCCAAGACGCTGACGCTGCTGTA
>CALNAU010000086.1 GCA_937874275.1 uncultured Clostridia bacterium
GTCACACCACTGAAACCGGATGATACCCCCAGCATGGTTTGGAAATACTGCTGTCCGGCAGGGGTTTGCCGGTGTTCATCCAAGGAAGTGCCTATGGTCGGGGCAGCGGCGTCGGGCCGAGCGGCAACCAAGGCTTGATAATCCACATAGGAAAAGTATCCGTCCGAAAAAGATGAGGCGGGCATCGCGGTGAGAAATTGTTCCAATGGGGTCGCCGCCTGTGCGGAGACGACGCCGGAGAGGAGCACCAGCAGCATGGTGATGAGATGGAACTTTCGTTTCATGGGGGTTACCTCCATTATCAATCGTCAAGTCGTGCAGCGATGGGGGCTCTCATATGATGAAACGTAAAGGAAAACAGCCGTAAAGTTAGGTGGAGATAGAAAGTAGACACCATCTAGTCTATCAGGATACCGCCCTTGGAAACCTCGGGCACGGTGCACATACCGGCATTGAAGCAGCATGGGCGGCGATCGCCCCGGCGCAACTTGTCGACGGCAACGGCGATGCGTTTGTTGCGGGTGGCGGGGTTTGCGGTGGCGCGAATCCAACGCAGCCAGGCCCAACGGGCTTTGGTGGTCAGGCTGCGCCATTGCGGCAACAGGTTTTCATGTTCTATAGCGTCCATGATGTCTTGGGGCATTTCCGGCTGAGGCCAATCGTTGGTGGGTGACAGCGTAATGAATACCGGCTGACCTACTGATACTTTCCCTTCACGGGCCAGGGAATCACTGATGTCCAACCAGTGGCCGCCTTGGCCGTCAGGCTCCAGGGGCGCTGTGAAGGGCGTGCTATTTAATGTCCCCTCAGCCATCACCATGACGCGGGAGGGCAGGGCTTTGCTTGCCTGTTGCGGGAGTCGCACCAGCAGATGCTGACCGATTTGCGTCGATACCGCTTCAAACTGAATCTCCATGTGCAACCTTTCTGCTAAGGATTTCAACTTCCTTAGCACTTAGAGTGTACCCACCGGGAACGGTTCACACTGTGATGTGCGGGTATGTTCATTGCATCAGGAGGTGATACATATGCATAGAAAACAAATGAAACGATTACTGGGTCTGTTGATGGTGCTGGGTGTCCT
>CALNAU010000087.1 GCA_937874275.1 uncultured Clostridia bacterium
ATCCTCCTCACCGGGCACCGTCCACAGGTCGTTGACAGGCGGCTCCGCGATGCCGGATACACCGGCGATGAACATCGCCCCGCCATCGGTCTGCACGCCCACGCTGGCGCCGTTGCTGCCGTGCACCCGCACGTTGCCGAATAGGGCCGGGTTTTGCGAGTTGCTCACCACGATGTTGCCCAGCGCGCCGCTCTTGAAGCGGATGACGGCGATGGCGGTGTCATCCACCTCCAGCTCGGGGTGGTTAAGGGTATCCCACACGCCAAATACTTCCTCTATCTCGCCCATGTACCACAGCAGCAGGTCCAGCTGGTGAGGCGCCTGGTTGACCAGCACGCCGCCGCCCTCGCCGTCCCAGGTGCCGCGCCAGGGGTCGGAGCGGTAGTAGTCCATGCTGCGCCAGCCCAGCATGTTGACCGTGCCCAGAATGGGCCGGCCAAGCTTGCCATCCTCAATCGCCTGCTTGACCCGCATAGCCGGGCGATAGAAGCGTCGCTGGCAGATGGTGCTGCCTGTGACGTCCGCCTGGTTGGCGGCCTCAATGATGGCATCGCAATCGGCCAGCGACGCGGCCAGCGGCTTTTCCACCGCGATGTGCAGGCCAAGCCGGGCCGCCTCCACCGCATATTGGGCGTGGTTGGGGTGCGGCGTGCAGATGCTGATGGCCTCCACACCCGTTTGCTCCACCAGCTCCTTGAGGCTGTCAAAGCCGGGCACGCCGTACTCCTTGCCAAAGGCCGCGCCGCGGCCGGGCCGCGTGCCCACCGCGCCCACAAACTCGCTGTTTTCCAGCTTTTGAAAGCACCGCGCGTGGAAATGCCCCACCTTACCGCAGCCCACCACACCTGTCTTAATTTTACGCATGTCCGTTCCTTTCGACGCCGTTAGGGAAGGAGCACGATTTTGTTCAGCCCCTCTTCCTTGTTATAAATGCGGTTGAGCCACTCGTGGCCGTCCTTCATGGGCACGGCCTTGGAAATCAGCGCGTCCACATCCACCTTGCCCTCGGCAATCAGCTTGAGGCATTCGCCGTACTCGCCGGCCGACGCGCAGCTGCCAAACAGGCTGATTTGCCGGGTGACCACCCACTGCAGGGGGAACTCAATCTTGGGGGCCAGGTTGCCAATCAGCACCACCTTGCCATTGAGGGCGACCGAGCGCAGGCACAAATCCACCGTCGCGCCGATGCCCGTGGCATCCAGCGCCACATCCACGCCGCCCGCGTCCTTGGTGTGGGCCAGTATCTGCTGCACCGCGTCCGCATCCTTGCTGTTGACGGCGGCGGTCGCCCCGTTCTCCAGCGCGGTCTTCAGCTTTTCGTCGTCAATGTCCACCGCGATGAGGGTCTCGGCCCCCATGCTGCGCACCACCTGCAAGGTGAGCATGCCGATGGTGCCCACGCCCACCACCACCGCGCTCATGCCCGGCGTGATGGGGGTGCGGGTGGCCGCGTGGTAGGCGATGGCCAGCGGCTCCACCATGGCGGCCTGCTGATAGGTGACGTTGTCGGGCAGCCGGTAGAGCACATACTCGGGCACCACCACATACTCGGCAAAGGCGCCGTTCATGCGGTAATCCTCGCACGAGACGCCCAGCACCCGCCTGGTGGCGCACAGGTTGACCAGCCCGGCCTGACAGCGCTCGCACTTGTTGCAGTAGATGGTGGAGTCAAACGTGACCCGGTCACCGGCCTTGTATTCCTTCACCCCGTGGCCCACTGCCTCAATCTGCCCGGAGGCCTCATGCCCCATGATGACGGGCGGGCGGCGGCGGCCGGTGGAGCCATCCATGCCGTGCACGTCGCTGCCGCACACCGCGCAGGCCTTCACCCGCACCAGCACCTCCCCCTCACCCGGCGTGGGCGTGGGCACATCCTTGTAGGAAAACTCCTTGTATTGTTCCATCACGAGGGCTTTCATGCTCATCTATCCTCCATCTTCGTCATTCAGGTTCAGGCTTCAAAGTAGGCGCGCGGGTTGCCGACCAGCAATTGGGTGATGCTCTCCTCCGGGAATCCCTTCTCCCTCAGCAGGGGCAGCGCGTAGCGGTGGATGTAGCGGCTGTTGTATACCGCGTCATCCGGGTCCTTCTCGCGCTGGAAGCGCCACTCAAACGCGCCCAGATCCACAAAGCTCACGTAGTCATGGGAAATCAGAATCTTGTTGAGCCATCCCCGGTCGCACAGCGCCATGAGCGTGTTGACGCGGTTCTCCAGCGAGTTCTTTGCCTCATCGCCAAAGCGATCCAGCCCCACATATGCGCCGCGGCGCAGGATTGCCTCCAGGTAGTCCAAATCATTGCTGTCGCCGCAGTGGCCAATCACCACCCGGTCGAGCGGTATGCCATGCTTCTCCAGGATGTCCAGCTGCCGCTGGGCGCTGTCGTTCACATAGTTCGCATGCGTAGCCACCGGCAGGCCGCTGCGCGCGGCCGCCATGGCCGAGGCTGTCAGCAGCCGCTCGTTGATGGGGGTGACGCCCATGCGGTCAGTGCACATCTTGATGATGCCCGGCAGCACACCGGTGCCGTCCAGCCCCTGCTCGATGTCATGCATCAAATAATGCAGAAAGCTGTCTACGCTGCGGTTGTACATCCACTGGTTCTCGGTAAAAAAGAAGCCGGTGGCACAGATGATTTGCATGCCGCTGCGCTGCGCCGCCTCCCGCACAATGCCGGTATCCCGCCCCAGGCATACGGGCGTTACATCCACCAGCGTGCTCACACCCACTTCCTTGGTGCGGCGCAAATCCTCCGACGCATAGGCCAGAAACTCCTCGCGGTTGAACCACTCCTCGTAGCACATGCGCATGTTCCAGTTGGCGCTGACCACATGCTCGTGCGTCAGCGTCTGCCCCAGGGCGGCGGTGGAAATAGGCCCCGAGACGCTGTTAATCATCCTGGGCATCGGGCGCTCCTGTCCGGCGGCGCGGATGGGCCGCCAATTATTCGATGTTGCGGTGCCGGGCCTCCATGTCCGCGTAACTCAAGCCCATATCCTCCCGCAGCAGGATGGCAACGATATCCATCAGCAGGTAGAGGTGCTGCTCGTACTGGTTGCCCATGGGCTGCACGGTGGGCACCACATCCTGCTGGCGCGGCGCGTCCGGCCCCATGGCGGCCTCATCCAGGTACACGGTGGCGTGCACAAACAGCACCACGTCCGCATATGTGCGCGCCAGTGCCCCTTCGGGCAGGCCGGTCACCATGGCGATGGTGGCGCCGCTCTCCTTGGCGCGCTTGACAAAGTAGCGGTGAATGCCCACATCCCCCCGGCCATCGGACAGGATGAGCAGGTCGCCCTTGTGCATGCCGGGCGTGGTATCATCAAACAGCCAGTGGGTGGGCTTGCCCAGGTGGGCGAGGCGCATGGCAAAACTGCGCATGGAGATGCCCTCCCGCCCGGAACCGTAGACGAAGATGTTGTTCGCCTGCTTGATGGCGTCCATAAAGGCGCGCAGCTGGCCCATATCCAGTTTGGCGAATACGGCCTCGTGCTCGCGCACAATGGCTTCGCTCATTTGGCGGTATGTATCCTGATAGTTCATTTGTTCACCTCCGCGGTATGTTTGGCAGCCTTGGGCAGGCGCAGCTTGATAGCGTCGGTCTGCAAGCCAACGGAAATCAGCACCAGGGCACCCATCAGGATGTTCTGCCACCAGGTGTTGATGCTGGGCGAGTAGTTGAACATGGTATTGAGGATGGCAATGATCAGGCTGCCGAAGAACACCCCGCTGAACTTGCCCTCGCCGCCGGTCAGCTTGAGGCCGCCCAGGGCACAGCTGGCGATGGCGTAGGTCTCCCAGGTGGTGCCCGCCAGCGGCTGCGCGCCGCGCATACGGGAGGCCATCATGATGCCTCCCACCGCGCAGATGGCGCCGCAGATGACATAGGCTAGTATTTTGATTTTGTCCACCTTCAGGCCCATCATGCGGGCGGCTTCCTCGTTGCCGCCCACCGCGTACAGCCCCGTGCCAAACCGGGTGTGGCGGCTGATGAACATGCTGATGAACAGCAGCGCCAGGTAGATATAGACCATGATGCTGACCTTGAACCACTTTACCTGCCCCAGGTCCATGAAGATGGCGGATTGCAGCGGGATGGGCTGCTGGTTGGTAATCAGCAGCACGACGGAGCGCAGCGCCAGCATCATGGCCAGCGAGGCAATCCAGGAGGATATCTTCATCTTGGCCACCATCAGCCCGGTGATGAAGCCCGCCAGCACGCCCACGGCAATGCCGGCGCCGACCCCCAGCAGGGGGTAACCGGCATTGGCCACCAGCACGCTGATGACGCCGGACAGCGCCAGGGTGGAGCCGACGGACAGGTCAATCTGCCCCAGCAGAATGACAAACGCAATGCCCAGGGCGGCTACGCCGTTATCCTGCGCCACCTTGCGGAAGATGTTGTGGATGGAGTTGAAGGACACAAAGTTACGGTTGGAGAACATGATGGCCGCCACCGTGAACAGCAGCAAAAACGCGATGATGGTGTTGCGGGACGCAAACCACTTCCAGACGCGGCGTACAGGGCTTTTTTTCGTATGCATTGTTTAATCCTCCCCTTCGTTACGCGCGCGACTCGCGTTGGATGAACACGGCAAAGATGATGATGGCGGATTTGAGGATCTGCGCGTACTCGTACTGGATGTTGTTCATAACCACCGTGATGGTAATCAGCTGCATCACAATGGCGCCCAGCAGCGTGCCCATTACCTTGGCGCGTCCGCCCGCCATGCTGGTGCCGCCTACCGCCACCGCGGCGATGGCGTCCAGCTCGGCCAGACGGCCCATGTTGCTGCCGTCGGCCGCGCCCACCTTGCTCACCAGCACCAGGCCGGCCACCGCCGCGAACATGGCGGAAAACACATACGCCGATATGATTGTCCAGGTGGCGTTGATGCCGGTCAGTCGGGCCGCGGTCGGGTTGTCGCCCACGGCTTGGATACGCCGGCCCCAGGCGGTTTTTTCGATGATGAAGTAGACCACCGCCACCACAATCACGATGGGGATGATCTGCATGGGCAGCTCGCCCAATATCTTGCCCTGCCCCAGGAACTCAAAGTTCTTGTACTGATCGATATAGAGGATGCGCCCGTCGTTAAGCACCTGTGCCACGCCGCGCGCGAACAGCAGCATGGACAGCGTGACCACCATGGGCGACACGTTAAGCTTGCCCACCATGAAGCCGCTGATCAGCCCCATCACCGCGCAGGCGATGATGGCCGCGATAACCGCGGGCAGGATGCCGTAGGGCAGCATGTGCGCGCAGACCACGGCGGCCAGTGCCATCTGCGAACCGATGGAGATATCAATGCCGCCGGTGGCGATAACCATCGTCTGCCCCATGCCCGTCAGGATGATGGTGGCGCACTGGATGATGATGAGCCACACGATGTCGATGGTGAAGAAGTTGCTGGTAAAAATCGCGTTGATGAGCAGCAATGTGCCCAGCATGATGACGGGGCTGTGCTTTCTGAGCGTATCAGACAGCGGCGGCCTCTCCAGGGTGATGGGATTGACAGGACCTGTGCTCATGTCCGCTCGTCCTCCTTCGCCGTGAGTATTTCAGAAGCCCCGTGGGAAATGGTATCCATGATGTCATCCATGCTGATTTGCTCGTCAGTCAGCTCGCCCAGCTTTTTGCCGTCGCGCATGACCACGATGCGGTCGCAGTTGCGCACCAGCTCCTCCATCTCGGAGGAAATCATCAGCACGCTGATGCCCGCGGCCGAAAACTCCTGAATCAGCGACTCGATCTCGGCCTTGGCGCCTACGTCAATGCCGCGGGTGGGCTCGTCCAGGATAATCAGCTTGGGGTTCATGCACATCCAGCGGGCCAACAGCACCTTTTGCTGGTTGCCGCCGCTGAGGTAGCGCACCAATTGCTCGCTGGACGGCGTCTTGATGGACAGGCGGTCGATGTACTGCTGCACAATGGCATCCTGCTTTTTCTTTTGCACCACGCCGTTCTTAGTCAGCTGCGGCAGCATGGCCATGGTCAGGTTATCCTTAACCGACAGGTGCAGGAACAACCCCTCCACCTTGCGGTCCTCCGTGCAGTAGCCCATGCCCAGGCGGATGGCGTCGCGTGGGCTGCGGATGTCCCCCGGCTGGTCCAGCCAGAAGATGCTTCCGTCATCGGGCGGCTCCGCGCCAAACAGAATGTTGCACAGCTCGGTTCTTCCGCTGCCCAGCAGGCCGGCCAGGCCCACAATCTCGCCCTTCTTGATGTCCACGCCGATGCCGTTGAGGCGCACATTCCACGAGACGGACTCCAGCCGCGCCAATTCCTCCGCGTCTTCAAAGGCATAGGCGCCCTTGTTGCGCTGCGCTGAGGTAAAGGCCCGCCCCAGCATGCAGTTGACCAGCGTCTGGGTGTCCAGCTCGTCCACATTGAATACGCCGGCCAGCTCGCCGTTGCGCAGCACCGTCACCCGCTCGCAAATTTCAAAGATTTCGCTGAGGCGGTGGCTGATAAAAATGATGGCGATGCCCTGCTCCCGCAGCCTGCGAATCACGGCAAACAGCACCTCCACCTCCTTGGCGTCCAGCGAGGAGGTCGGCTCGTCCATAACGACCAGCTTGGCGTTGATGGTCAGCGCGCGGGCGATGGCTACCATCTGTTGTATGGCGGTGGAGTATTGGCGCAGCGGCTCCTGCACATCAATAGAAATCCCCATCCCTTCCAGCACTTCGCGGGCGTCGTGAATCATCTTGCGCCGGTCAATCGTGCCAATCGGGGTGCGCGGCTCGCGGCCCATGTAGATGTTTTCATACACGGTTTGAAAGGGCACCAGGTTCAGCTCCTGATAAATGGTGCTGATGCCCAGCGCCTGCGCGGCCAGCGCCGTCTTGGGCGCAATCTCCTGCCCGTCAAAGATGATGGTGCCGGCGTCTTTGTGATAAATACCGGTGAGCACCTTGATGAGGGTAGACTTGCCCGCGCCATTCTCCCCCATCAGCGCGTGCACTTCTCCCCGCTTGACAGAAAAGTCCACATTGGTCAAAGCCTTCACGCCCGTGAACGCCTTGTCGATGCCCCGCATCTCCAGCAAATATTCCTGTTGCATATTATGGCCTCATAAACAAAAAACTGTCCCGCACGCTCATCAAGGCCGCCCGTGCGCCTGCGCTGGGGAACAATTCATCATAGGTAGTGAAGAAACCGGGCGCGGCGCATGGCCGCGCCCGGCTATTGGTTGTTAATCAGTATCCCAGAGCGGGGTCAGCGTTCTCCTTGGTGTAGAGGATGTCGGGGTTGACCATCTTGGCCTCAAGGGGGTTGCCCTTGATGATGTCAACGAGGATCTTGGCAACCGGCTCGCCGAACAGGGGCGTGCAGGTCATGGAAGCCAACATCTTGCCATCCTTGACAGCCTGCAGCGCGGCGGCGGGGCCGTCGATGCCGACGACGCCGAACTTGGCGGGATCATAACCGGCCTGCTCAATGGCCTTCACGGCGCCCAGCGCCATGTCATCGTTGTGGGCAAACACGACTTGGATGTCATCCTTGTGGGCCTGGAGCGCCAGCTCCATGACCTGCTGGCCCTTTTCCATGACATAGTCAGCAACCTGGTCAAACACGATGTTCATCTCGGGGGCCTTTTCCTTCAGGGTGTCCACAAAACCGGCCTGACGCTGGATGGTGGAGTCGGCGCCCGCGGTGCCCTGCAGAATCACAACATTGCCCTTGCCGCCGGTGTGCTCGATCACGTACTCGGCCAGCTCCTGGGCCTCCAGATAGAAGTCACTCATGATTTCGGTCGTCCAGTCAACACCGGGGGTACCGTTCATGGTGCGGTCAATCAGGATGACGGGGATGCCGGCATCCATGGCTTCCTTCACGGCAGCCTGCAGACCATCCACCTGCTGGGGCGGGAACACCAGGAAGTCGATGCCCTGGGCGATGAGGTCAGAAATGTCCGAAGCCTGCTTGGCGATGTCGGCCATGGCGTCGGTCACGATGATGTTGAAGCCATACTTGGCGGCAGCATCTTCCATGCTCTTGGTTTCGGCGATACGCCAGGAGTTGTTGTTGTCCATCTGGGCGAAGCCAACGGTCTTGCCCTTCAGCACGCTGTAGTCCACTTCTTCTGCTGCCGGCTGCTCGGCGAACGCGCCGACGGCCAGCATCATCATCAGGACCAGAAACAGGGAAACCAAACGTTTCATAAAAGAGACCCCCTTTTTATTTTGCAGCTTTCTGCTGTCACATACTCTATCACTTCCAACCAGAAAGTGCAAGCATCTTGCATGATAATGCACAAAAAAACCGCAACGCTCCGAAATAAACGACAGCAATAGATAAGATATGATGACAATTGACAAAACCGGTCTTCCTCTTTATGATGGAGAAAACAACGACAACTTTGGCCGAAAACCGCACCCACATGACGACGTTGCTACCCACAACGAGATGGAAGTACAGCCAGCCATGGAAGCCTACGTGTTCAACATCCAGCGATTCAGCACCCGGGACGGCCCGGGTATTCGAACGACCGTTTTTTTTCAGGGCTGCAACCTGCGCTGTGCCTGGTGCCACAACCCGGAATCCATCCCCGCCAAGCCATTGCTTCAGTTCTTTGAGGACAAGTGCATATCCTGCGGCCAGTGCGTCGCGGCTTGCGCCAATGGAGCGCACATCATGGTGGATGGCCAGCATCGGTTTGATGAATCGCTTTGTACCTATAATGTGGCTTGTGCGGCTGTCTGCCCGCAGGATGCCCTGCGTGCCGATGCCAGGCCGTATACTCCCGAGCAATTGACCGATCTGCTGCTACGCGATGAAGGATATTACCGCAACAGCGGCGGGGGTGTCACGGCATCCGGCGGCGAACCGTTGTTGCAGGCAGCGTTTGTGCAGGCTCTGTTTACCGCGCTGAAACAAAAGGACATCCACACGGCGCTGGACACCGCGGCCCGCATGCCCTGGCACACCATCAAGCCCCTGCTGCCCTATACCGACCTGTTTCTGGTGGACCTCAAGGCCATCGATCCGGACGTGCACATGGCGTATACGGGGACGGACAACCGCCTGATACTGGAGAACATCCGCGCCCTGTCCCAGGCGGGCGCCGCAATGGAAATCCGGATGCCGCTGATTGGCGGCGTCAACGATTCGGCCGATTTCGCCCGGCGTACCGGCGAGTTTCTAAGCGGTTTACCTGTGCCACCGGCCGTACGCCTTTTACCCTATCACAACTATGGGCTGTACAAGGCGCAGAGCATCCGCCGGCCCATGGAAGAATTTTCTGCTCCCCTGCATATCGACGAATTTGCCCGCCTGCTGCGCGGGTATCATCTCATCGTGGAGGTGTGAACCATGCCCTATGCCCAGGTTTCTGACAAGGTGCTGCACAGGATAGACGAATACCTGCAAAAAAGCAGCCAGTATACGTTCTATGAGCGCATTGAGTTGCTGGAGGAGAGCGAACCCCTCTTCCGCGATGATCCCTACGCAATCCGCTACGGCAAAACGCTGGCGTACCTGCTGCGCGGCATCAGCACGCCGGTCTCCGGTGATGATTTGCTGTTAGGTCAGGTGGTGGAGCGTATCCCCACTCAGGCCGAGTGGACGCATGCGGAAAACATGTACCGCTCCTGGTGGAGCCACAAAAGCGATGAGGAGATTCAAAAGGATATCCTGTGGTTCTATTCCGATGGGTGGCTGCGGTGCCGTCCGCCGTGGTTCTATTCCTTTGGCCACCTGGCTCTGGATTGGCCGCTGTTCATTAAGGAAGGGTTGGCGGGCTTTACCCGTCTGGCGGACGAAAGCCGCGCGCGGCATCCAGACACCGAGCGGCAGCAGTTTTTACAGGGGGTAGCCCTGTGCCACAAGGCAACGAGCGATTATTTCCTGCGCTACGCTCAGGCAGCGCAGGATGCGGGCCGCACACAGGATGCGGACAGCCTGCGCCACCTCAGCCAGGGCGCGCCGCGCAGTTTCCGGGAGGCGCTGCAGCTGCTGTGGCTGATCACGCTGGTGGTGCAAAAGGTAAGCGGATGCGGCGTGCTCAACTACAGCCGCATGGATCAGTACCTGTTGCCGCTGTACAGGCAGGATATTGAGCAGGGCACGCTGACGCAGGAAGAGGCGCGCGCGCTGCTGCAGGATTTCTACCTGAAGAACAACGAAATCATGGCCAACACCGACCACATGAGCCTGGATACCACCTCCACCACCCAGACGCTGGAAGTGGCCTTTGACGACCCCAACTACATCATATTGGCCGGGCTGCTGGCCGATGGCACATCGGGCGTGAACGAGCTCAGTCGCCTGATGGTGCAGGTGTCGCACGACCTGAAGCTCAAGAACCCCTTTGTCATCGTGCGCTACCACGAGGGCATCGACGACAGCTTTATGCGCGCGGTGGCCCACGCCATGCGGGACAATGCCACCGTCATCCTCTACAACGATGACCGGATGATCCCGGCGCTGCGCGCCTGCGGCATAGAGGAGCCTGAGCTATACGACTACGGCTTCTTCGGCTGCAACGACCCCATCATCCCGGCAGAGGAGGGCGGGCTGCGTCAGCTATGGCTTAACCTGGTGCGTCCGTTGGAGCTGGCCCTCAACCAGGGCGATTGCCCCCTGGCCCCCGGCGGACAAAACCGCAACCCCAACGTATTCCCTCTGCGCGACCGCATGACCGGCCTGATGACAGGCGATTATTACGGCACCTCCACACCGCCGCTGACAGAAATGACCGGCATGGACGATGTGCTGGCCGCCTACAAAACGCAAATCAACTACCTGATGCAGGAGTACCGCAAGGGCATCGAGCGTGATATGCGTCTGGAGGCAGAGGTCAACGCCGGGCGCCTGCGCATCGAGGATTGTTTCCTGAAGGGCACCCTTCAAAACGCGGTCACCTGGAACAACGGTGGCACCAAATACCATCACTTTGTGGTGCAGGGAACAGGCATCGGCACGGTGGCCGATGCGCTGCACGCCATAGATACCTTGGTGTTTCAGGAGAAAAGCCTGACGCTGCCCCAGCTCAACCAGATTCTGCTGGACAACTGGGAGGGGCAAGAGGCCCTGCGCCAGCGGGTGCGCAGGCTGCCCAAGTACGGCAACGACATCGACGCGGTGGACAAGTATGTGGCCTGGGCGTCCGACGCGTTTGTGGACGCGGTAAGCGCGCAGGACCAGGGCCAATACCTTTACGGCTTCTACCCCACGCTGTCCTCAGACCGCGATTTTACCACCATGGGCAAGGATGTGGGCGCCACCGCGGACGGACGCCGCCAGCGCGACCCCATCAGCGAAAACCAGTCGCCCGCCGAAGGGGCGGACATCTCCGGCATCACGGCGCTGCTCAACTCGGTCTCCAAAATCCGCTTTGAGCGCATTACGGGCGGGCCGCTCAACCTGCGGCTGCACCCCTCGGCCGTGTCCGGCGAACAAGGCATTGACGTCCTCACCGCGCTGCTCAAAACCTACATGCAAAAGGGCGGGCTGCAGGTGCAGATGAACGTGGTCGATCACCAAACCCTGCGCGCCGCGCAAAAGGAACCCGAGAAGTACCGTAACCTGTGCGTACGCGTCACCGGCTACAGCGCCTTCTTCACACAAATGGGGCCCAAGGCGCAGGAAGAGTTGATTCGCCGCACAGAACAGGCATTATAAGCATACCGGCAAACCTAAAAACTGCCCGGCGTTCCATCAAACGCCGGGCAGTCGCATGTAGGCGGAATTACAGCATTTTCTCCAACCGCTGCACACATTCCAATACAGCGCGGCCGGTATGATACATGCCTTTCCACAGGTTGCCCAAATCGGGGATTAACAGCTCCCCCGCGGCATTGGCCAACTGGTGCCACTCCCCGGCCTCATGGTTGATGAGGTAGGTGCTATCAAAGGCCCAGTTCTTGACAAACGCCTGCCAGTATTTCGCCTCCCCCAACCGCTCATAGGCGTTGAGGAAGCCCACCAGCGATTCACAGTTTTGCCACCATTCCTTGTCACGCACCAAAGCGGCGCCCTCATGCGGGCCATCCCGGTATACGCCGCCCAATTCATGGTCAAACCCATAGCGCAGCGCGTGGTCGGCAAACATCCGCAAATGCTTGTCAAAGCGCCCCGGCTCGTCCCCCAGTATGTTCGCCGCCCTGTCCAGCAGCCAGCCCAATTCCAGGTTGTGGCCGTATGAGGTGGTATCCACCGCGTCGCCAATCACCTCGCCCTTGCCGCGCTCGTCGTTCCAGGTGCGGCGGATACCGATGGGTGGGATGGGGTTCAAGGCCAGGTCATACTGGTTGCCGCCGCAGCCCGCTTTTTCGTCCACCATGTTGTCGGTGATGATGGCAATCACCTCATTGAGCTTTCTGGCGTGTATCTCCTGTGCGGACAGTTCGTACAGCGTGGTGAAGGCTTCCAACAGGTGCATATGAATATCCAGCGATTTGCGATCCCCCGCGCAGTATCCGCCATCGGATACAGACCAGTCCTCTTCCAGATTCTCATAGTAGGCGCCGTAGCGTGTGTCGGCCGCGTACTTTTGCAGCAGATCGAAGGTGCGGCTGGCATAGTCCAATCCGCGCGGGTCGCCGCTGGACAGGCCGTACTGGGCCATCGCGTAAATCATGAAGCTCTGCCCGTAAACCACCTTGCCATTGTCCAGCACCCGGCCTTCCCTGTCGGTCATCCAGGCCCAGCCGCCATGGCGCTTGTCCCAGAAGCGCTCGATGAGGAAGTCCACCCCCTGCCGCGCCGCTTCCAGCAGGCCGGGCATCTGCGGATACGCGCTGTGAAAGGCCGAGAACCCCCACACCATTCGCGCCTGCGTGACCACCGCCTTGCGCATATCATGCTGCAACACGCCCTGACCGTCGTAGTTGGTCAGGTAGCCACCGTATTCCTTGTCCACACCGCGCGCCGTCCAGAAGGGCAGCAGCCCTTCCTCCAAGTGCCGCTTCATCGCCTCATAATACGGCCTGATTTCCGCCCCTTCAATCATCATAATTTCTCCCATTGCGTTTTCAATCACTTCGTTTTGTATTTTCTCGTTAGAATGTCCATTGACCTCCTGGTTGGTTCCAACTCGTATTCATATAGGTCAGCATAAATACGAGGTACCTTCTTGAGGCGAAAGTTCATATCATCCAAATCCAGGGTTGATAAATCCAGACTGTCCACACCCAGCCATTCCCTCATATCTTGATAGTGCTTTCCTTTCTTCTTTTTGAATGCGGTTGCCAGTTCTTCCAACCCTTCCGGTCCACCACAATCCTCGACAATCCCATAACCTTCCCCTTGGAGTACACGAGGCAATTCTCTGCCCGATAATTCGGTATCCTGTCTGATATCCTCCAGAAGAAGGTCAACTTCCCACCCATCACCAAAGTCATAGTCAAAATAAAGACGGTCCCCGGGATGCGCAATCACGTCTCGCAGTCTCAACATGGAGGCATCCAGCAACTCCCGCCCGAGGAGCGCTTCGCTGTCCTCATCAATCAGTTGGAGGACTATCCGATTATCAGAAAATGTTTCGTTAATCCATAGTTGTTCACGCGCTCGTTCTTCTTCGGTACAGGCAGTTATCTTTTCAATATACCAATGTTCGTAGTTCGTTTTTTCGGGCACGCGGAACTGAAACAGGTGCCTGGCTTCCATCTCATACAAAGTCATCAGAACATAGGCAAGCCGAGACATGGTCACATTCTGTGCCACCTCAAATCGTCGCCAAATCTTTGGACGGAAGTCCGCCAATTCCGCATAGAATCGATATATCGCTTGCGATGCCATGCATAATTCCTCCCAAAGTGTTCGATGGGTTCATCATTTCGCTCTTATCTGATGAAAGCATATCACAACCGTTGCGGTGTGTCATCAAAGAAAAAACAGCCCATTGCTGAGCTGTTTTGGGAACCGGCGGCGACCTACTCTTCCGGGCGGTTACCCGCCAAGTACCATCG
>CALNAU010000088.1 GCA_937874275.1 uncultured Clostridia bacterium
CCTTTGTTGGCCATCACCACAGAGGCCGTGACCCCCTGATAGTCGCGCGCGGCGCGGCGGCCTTCCACGGACTTCAGCGACACCCGGGCCAGCAGGCGCTGGGGCAGGCCATAGGGGCACAGCAGGTCGTGGAACACATCCGGATGGTAGCGCAGCGTCATCAGCGCGGCAATAAGCAGCCACAGCAGCATGACCGGCATGGTGCGGTGAAGCACCCTGCGGCTGATGACAAACAGCGCGACCGTCACCCCCAGGCTGAGCCAGGCCCATACGCCCCTGTTAAGCCACGTGGGCGGGGCACTCTGCTTGATGCCCAACTTGCCCCGCAGCCAGACCACCCCCAGCATCAGCGTGTTGATGGGGCACACGGCCATGCAGTAAATGCGTTTGCCAAACAGCAAAGGGAACACCAGGCTCACCGCGTACAGCACCAGCCAGGCCATCAGCGCGCCCCGCGTCATCAGCAGGATGAACAGCGCCGCGAATGCCAGGCGAATCAGCATCATCTTTTGCTTCATAGAACTTCTCCTTCTACCATCCAACGATGCCTTCATCATAATGGCTGGCCGCGGAAAAATATGTTACCATGGTAACTGTATGTGAAGGAGGCGCGGTCGATGACGATGGAGATAAGGACAGCGCTTGCCATTCCCCTGCTGGCCAGCCTGGGAGAGGCAGCCCTGCTCGAGGCGCTGAACAGCGGTGCCTTTCAACCCCGCAACTACAGAAAGGGTCAGCTGGTGCACATCGAGGGCGAGCCCTGTGTGGCGCTGGAGATTCTGCTGTCCGGGCAGCTGGCGGTGGAGCGCCTGACCCCGGAGGGCGACCTGATGACCATCGCGGTCTTTGGCCCGGGTGACATCCTGGGCGGCAACCTGCTGTTTTCCAGCAGGCCGGTCTATCAGCTGGCCGTGACCGCCAGCCAGCCGACCCAGGCGCTATGCATCGGGCAGCAGGCTTTGTTTGTGCTGTTTCAGCGGCACAGCGCCTTTCTGGCCCGGTATCTGGCCTATGTGTCGGACAATGCCGGCCTGCTGGAGGAGAAGCTGCGCCACTTCGCCAACCTGCCCATCCGCCAGCGCGTGCTCAACTACCTGCGCGGGCAGGCCCAGCGGCAGGGCAGCAATACGGTGCGCCTGCCCATCAGCAAGAAGGCGCTGGCCGCGCAGTTTGGCGTGCAGCGCACATCCCTATCCCGTGAATTGCAGAAGATGCGCGAGCAAGGGCTCATCGCCTTTGACCGGCAGCGCATCACCATCCTGTAAACAGGGGCGGTTTGCGCCGCTCATCCCCCC
>CALNAU010000089.1 GCA_937874275.1 uncultured Clostridia bacterium
TTGCCCGCCCAAGGCCCATGGTGGTCTCCCGCCTGGTGCTGGAGCGCGGGTTCAGTTTCCCCAGCGGCCACAGCATGGCAGCGGCGGCGTTCTATGGCTTTTCCATTTACCTCATCCGGCGCTCCAACCTGGGCCGCGCGGCCAAGCGCACGCTGTCGCTGATATGCCTGCTGGCCATCGGCCTGGTGGGCTTCAGCCGCATCTATCTAGGGGTGCATTATCTGACGGACGTGTTGGCCGGGTATTTGATTTCTGCTGTGTACCTGGCCATCTTCACAGGCTTTGTAAGCGCCTATTTCTATGAGGATTTCAGCCTCAGCGATCGCCTATACGGCGCGGGCGCGCGCGGCGGGCTGGTTCAGAGCTTTGCCCACGCCATTGACGGCATCATCAGCGGCCTGAAGGCCGAGCGCAATATGGTCATCCACTTCGCGGCCATGGCGCTGGTGACGGTGTTTGCTTTGGTTCTGCAGTGCAGCAAATTGGAATGGTGTGTATTGATTGTGCTGTTCGCGATGGTGATTTCCGCCGAGCTGATGAACACCGCACTAGAGGCCGCGGTCAACCTGACCTCACCCGAGCATCAGCCGCTGGCCAAATTGGCCAAGGACACCGCCGCCGGTGCCGTGCTGGTGACCGCCACGGCGGCCTTCATCGTGGGCATGATTATCTTTGTGCCCAAGACCTGGTCGCTGATTCAGCGCGCCATCCTGTGAGCGTCAGGTATACAGCAGGAACGGTTCAACAGCATGCCCAAATTCCGTCACGCCCGGCGCGTGCTGCGCTATCAGTTCGTCCGCTGTCACCCCGCCAACACGAAAGGCATTGGTGCCTAACAGTTTATCCAGCGTATAGGAGTTTCCCTCGTCCCAACTGAGAAATTCTAAATGGTTCGGGTACATGTCCCGGATGACCTCCAGCAGCTTGAGCCCCGCGTGACATACGTCCGCCCGTTCCCTATCCAACAGGTGCAGCTGTACCCCGTGGCATTGCTGTCCCTGGTGCTTGCTGAACGTCGGTCGAAACACGGTACGACGGAAATGAATACCCGGCAGCGCATATTCCCCCATGCGCGCTTCCAGCGCCGCGCCGTCTATCCAGGGCGCGCCAATCACTTCAAAGGGCTGTGTGGTGCCCCGCCCCTCCGATACATTGGTACCCTCAAAGATGCAAGTGCCGATGTAGCTTAGCGCGGCAGATAGTGTGGGGCAATTGGGCGATGGCGCTACCCAGGGCAGGTCGGTATCGTCCAAGTACATATGCCGCTGCCACCCGGACAACGGCACCACGGTGAGATCCACATCCAGTTTTGAATAGTGGCGTATATACCGCGCATACTCACCGATGGTCAGACCGTAGCGGGTGGGCAGTTCATAATCCCCCACGAACGAGCGGAAGCGCAAATCCAATATGGTGCCACTGCGTTTGTGCCCGCTAATGGGGTTGACGCGGTCAAGTACCACCAGGCTCTTGCCTGCCCTGGCGCAGGCCTGCATGGCGTAGGCCAGCGAATACAGGTAGGTGTAAAAGCGCGCGCCCACATCCTGCATGTCAAACACCAGCACATCAAACGCATCCAGCATCT
>CALNAU010000090.1 GCA_937874275.1 uncultured Clostridia bacterium
TGGCGCAGGGGGTGGGATTCGAACCCACGTGGGCTTGCGCCCAAACTGATTTCGAGTCAGCCCCGTTATGACCGCTTCGATACCCCTGCACATGGCGGCGGAACTGCGGAGATTATGCTACCGCAATCCGGCCGGGCTGTCAAGGTTTGAGCTCAATAGTCAGCGTCAAGAAGGCCGCTTGTACAACAAACGGGCCGCCCGGTTGGGCGACCCGAGATGGTATCAGCAGATATGTGGGTCAGCGCGGTGAGGGTCAGTAGGTGACCGCCACCACCAGGCCGCCCATGTTGTCGGCAGAGGCGCTGTAGGAGGCGGCGTTGGCCGGGATGCTGACCTCCGCATCCTCGCCATCGTATGCCACGCGGAAGATTTCATACTTCAGCTGGCCTTCCTCATACACGGCAATGTGCTTGTTCTCAATGAGGTACTCGATGTACTCCTCCAGGCTGAACTGCTTTTCGTGCATCACCCGGGCATGGGGGATGCCCACATAGCGGTAGGCGTCCATCTTCAGGTCGATGCCGGTCTTATATGACTTGTCGATGGTCTGGGCATTGGGGTAGCCGGACACCGGGAAACGGAACACATACCCATACTTCCAGCTGTTTTCGTACAGCCACTTGGCCTGCTCTGTGGTCTGGAAGTTGGCGGCCACCGCCGCGTTGAGCACCGGGTCATTGGGGCTCCAGGCCTTGATCTCCACCGACAGGCCGCTCTGGTAGTCGCTGGTGCCGGGATAGGATACGCCCTTGCGCACCTCCTCGGTGAGCATGTCGCCCGAGTAGCGGGCGGACAGGCGCTCGGAGGCGGCGTTCCAATAGTTGGTCTGCGTCTGCATGGTGCGGTAGGCGCCGCGCACAATGTAGTTTTCAAGCCCGTCCGCCTTGGCGGCGGCAATCATCTCGTCCAGCGCCGTCACGGCCTCGGGGAAGAGGGACATCTCGCGTGACTCGGTGGGCACACGGCGGTCGGTCAGCGTCATGATGCTGTCGATCTCGGACTCCACCAGCGCAAAATCGGCCGGCAGCATGTGCCAGCGGTTCAGCAGCAACAAGCCACCCTTGAGGGCCTCCGCCCGGCTGATGGTGACCGGGTTGGTGCCCTTGACCGCGTAGCCCTTGAGGCTCACGATATCGGTGCCGGTTTGCGCGGGCACGGGCCAATCGGGGGCCACGTCCGGTTCCACCTGGGTGCGCTGGGCCAGCACCGCGTCGTTATAGGCCTGCACCATGGCATTGTTCTCCTCCACGATGCGGCCCTGTTCCTGAATGTAGCGGCCGCGCAGATGCGAATCCAGCAGCAGATACCCCACCAGGAACACCACGAACAGCACCAGGAGGACGATCATAATCCGCAGCAAGCGAAAGTAGGGATCGGTCCTGTGAGCGTTTGACATGTTTTCATCCTTTCCGCGCGTGGCGCGCAGGCAGCCTGTACGCCTCGGATGGTTTATACCGTCCAATATATAACAGAATCATGACAATATGTCAATCATTTGTTCATGAAATCGGCCATTTTGATGAATATTTTTACAGGTATAGCCCGCCGACCGAAAAAAATCCGCAGGTCAGCAAGACTCAGGGCTGGCTTTCCTCCAGCATGGCGGCCAGCCGCTCCAGCGCCTCGGCCTCATCCACACCGGAGACGACGAGCATGAACTCGCGGCCCGTAGACTCTGATATGCTCAGCAGCCCCAGCATCGACTTGCCGTTGATGGTGGCCCCCTTGCGCTCCAGCAGCACATTGGCGCTAAAACTGCTGGCGGCGGTCACCAGGCGGATGACCCGGTCCCGGTTCATGGGCAGGGAGCCCGTCAGGTATACGGCTTTTTGTAACACAAAAACCCCTCCATCCCGTGCAGGCAACCAAATGCCTCGGCTGCCTGTCCGTATCTGTTACCCGGCCATGTGCCGGGATTCAATCAAGGGTTTGTGCGAAGGCGGCGATGCGGCGCATGCGCTGCTGTACGCCGGATTTGGTGAGCGGGGGCGAAAGCATGTCCCCCAGCTCCTTGAGGCCCGCGTCCGGGTTGCTCAGGCGCAGGCGGGCCAATTCCTCCAGCTCCCGCGGCAGTGCCGTCAGGCCGCGCGCCAGCGAGATGCGGGTAATCTGCTCCACCTGGCGCTGGGCTGCGCTCAGCTGCTTGGTGAGGTTGGCGTGGTCGCAGTTGGTGGCGCGGTTCACGCCGGCCGACAGGCTGCCCGCGGCGCGCACATTCTCCACATGAAACACCGCACGGCTGGCGCCCATCAGGCCAAGCAGCGTCACCAGGGCATCGCCTTGGCGCAGGTACACCACCTCGCTGCCCCGTCGCTGGATGTGCCCGGTGGGTACGCCATTGAGTGTCAACAGCCTGGCCAGGTGCGCCGCGCGGGCGGCATCGGCCAGCACAAACTCTGCCCGATAGCCCCTGGCCGGGTCGGTCACGGTGCCGCAGCCCAGGAAAGCGCCGCGTATCCACGCGCGCCGGCAGCAGATGCGCCGCGTCTGGCGCAGCGGCACACCGCGCAGGCCAATGCCTTCACGCCGCTGCGGGTCCATGCCTCGCAGCACGGTGCGGGTATCCTCCGGCGTCAGGCGCAGCTGGTACTGGCGTACGCCGCCAAAGCTGCCCAGGCGCACCAGCCGGGGCGCCGCCGAAATGCCATGGCGGCGCTTGAGCAATGTGAAGATGCGGCGCAGCACGCCGGCTGATTGTGTTACATAGTGCAGCTGCACGCGCCCGGCACCCAATAGGCTGATGGAGCCGCAGCAGGCAGTCAGCGCGTTGAGCTCGCTGGTCATGCAGCAGGTTTTTTCAAGCGGCAGCGATATGAGCTCCTGCTTAACGGTGGCGGTGAAATTCATGTGGCCTGGCGGCGGATGATGCGCACCTCGGGCTCCAGCCGCACGCCGCTCATCTGCTCTACCGTGTGTTGCACATGCGCCACCAGCCCCAGGAAATCCTGTGCTGTGGCACCGCCCAGGTTAATCAAAAACCCGGCATGCAGCTCGCTGACCTGGGCCGCGCCCACGCGGCTGCCCTTGAGACCGGCCTGCTCGATAAGCGCGCCGGCGAAGTAACCCGGCGGGCGCTTGAAAAAGGAGCCCGCGCTGGGGTAGGTAAGCGGCTGCTTTTCACGGCGATGCCGCTGATTTTCCTGTACACAGTGGCGGATGGCTTCGCCATCGCCGGGCTTGAGCTCCATGCACACGCTGAGCACCGTATAGCCCTCGTGCATCATCAGGCTGCTGCGGTAGCCATAGCCGATGTCCTTCACCGGCAGGCGCACGGGCCGGCCCTGCTTGTCCAGACAGTCCACAAAGCGGACGATATGGGCCATCTCGCCGCCGTAGGCGCCCGCGTTCATCAGCGCGGCGCCGCCCAGCGAGGCCGGGATACCGGCGGCAAACTCCAGCCCGGCCAGGCTATGCTCCACCGACAGGCGGCTGAGCGCCATCAGCGAGGCGCCCGCCTGAGCGGTCAGCACATTGCCCTCCAAATGAACCTGGGCAAATGCCTCACCAAAGTGAATCACCAGGCCGTCAAAGCCGGCGTCATCCACCAATAAATTGGAGCCATTGCCCAGCAGCAGCATAGGGATGCCGCGCTGATGCGCTGCCCGGATTGCCCGCGCCACCTGCTCTGCGCTGGTGGCTTCCATCAAAAAGGCTGCGGGGCCGCCCACCTTGATGGTGGTGTAGGCCGACATGGGGCGGTTAAAAAACAGCTCTTCCTGCGGCAGAGCGTCAGTCAAAGCATGGGGTGCGTGCGTTTGCATAGGTCCTCCGTCTAATCGGGCATAGTATACCATGCCGCGAGCGAAGGGGGCAAGCGCGCACCCACCGCGACCTGCCCGATTGGAGTATCGCGAAATGTATCACGACAAGGTTTGCGCGCTATCCCTCATATAAATACAGGAAGAATGCCACCGCCAGCAAATCGGCGCTGCCGCCCGGGCTGATGCCTCGGGCCGTCACAGCCTGTGAAAAGGTCAGCAATTCCTCGGAGGGTACACCCCGCGCCAGCAAGTCGCGCGCGCCCTGCTGCATCAAGGCCAAGCCGTCCTCGCCCGCGCGGTAGAGCACATTGGTATCGCGCACCTGCGCCATCAGCGCGAGCAGCGCCTTGGCGCCCGCCCGGTCGGGGCCTTCCCCCCGGTTCATGGCATCGCGCAGCACAGGCAGCGCCGCCATGGCCGACGGAAAGCCTGCCGCGGCCTCGCCCCGCGCCCCCATGTCGCCGTACTGCTGCCGCACCCGTCCGCCGTGGCTGGCATCCGCCGCGTCCCCCAGGGCAGGCCGCGCAATTTGCCCGGCCAGGGCGCACAGTTCCTCCGCATTCCGGCTGCCGCTCAAACGCCCCGCCGCGGCGCACAGGATACCCAGCGAAAAGATGAGCCCCTTGTGGGTGTTGACGCCGCCCGTTTCGCGCGCCATAGCCTGCTCTGCCAGCAGCCCCAGGGGACGCAGGTACCCGAGCAAGGCATCAATTGGCACATCAGCGCGCTGTCCCACAATTGCGCATTGGGCAAAGTAGGGCGCAATGGCCGCCGCGCTGCGCATGAAGGTGAAAAAATCCATGTCGTCATGCGCGCCGTTGTCCGCCCGGTCCACCAAGCCGGGCTTGGGTGTGATGGCGACCTCATACAACAGGCTGAGCAGGGCGAGCCGCGCGGTCCGCGAGGCCTCATCCTCCGCTCCCGTCAGCATCGCCCGAAAGGCCGCCTGTGTATCCCGGGCGCTGTGCGCGCGGCCGGTGATGCAGGCCGTGGCCGGGCGCGCGCCGCACACCGCGCAGGCGCGCGGCGGCAAGCCCAAATCGCTGCGGGACAGAGGTTGCCCACCCGATAACATCACATCCAAATCCAGCAGTGCGCCGTCGGGATGTGTCTCTTCAAACCGGATGGCCAGCGCTTTGGCCGCGCGCGCATCGGCCACCGCGTAGTGCCTGGCCGGGCCCTCGGCATCATGGGTTTCCAGCAGCAGCACAGGCGCCATATCCTCCGCCTGCATTGCGGCCTCCAATTGACTGCACAGCGTGGCGAAAACCTGCCGGAAGGCTTCCTCCTGCCGCAGGGCATGGGGCGCGCGCAAGGTGGCCGTCAGCAGGGCATACCCGCACGTCCCGGCCAGATAAAGCCGGGTCTGCCATCGCAGCTCGCGGGCTGCCAGTACGGGGCTGTGGGTCATGCAGGCCTCCTCGCCGGAATATGTCGCTGCTGATACAGTCCAGAGAATTGTAGCATGGGGGTACGCCGCTTTCAAGCGAAGCCGGGCATGGTTGACAGCGGTCTCGCCGGGTGATAGCCTGCGATACAAGGAATGACCAAGGAGGACACAGCCATGATGAACCGAGAACAGGCGCTGGCGCTGCTGCAGAAATACAACAAGGAACCCTTTCACATCCGCCACGCGCTGACGGTGGAGCAGGTGATGCGCTGGTATGCAAAGGACCAGGGCTATGAGGACGAGCAGGATTTCTGGGGCCTGGTGGGTCTGCTGCACGATATTGACTTTGAGATGTGGCCAGACCGGCATTGTGCCAAGGCGCCCGAACTGCTGGCCGAGATTGACGCGGAAGAGCGCTTTGTGCACGCCGTATGCGCCCACGCCTGGGGGCATAACCCTGCCTCGCCCGAACCCACGCACCAGATGGAAAAGGTGCTGTTTGCCGCGGACGAGCTGACAGGCCTTATTTTTGCGGCCACGCTGATGCGTCCGTCAAAATCCGCCCAGGACATGGAGCTCAAGTCCCTCAAGAAAAAGTACAAGGATAAGGCATTCGCCGCAGGCTGTTCCCGCGAGGTGATTACCCAGGGGGCCGAGCTGCTGGGCTGGACGCTGGACGACCTGATGGACAAAACGCTAAGCGCCATGCGCGAGGCGGAGCAGCCCGTGGAGGATGAACTGGCCGCGCTGACAGCGACACAGGCATGAGAAACCCTCTCCGCCTGGCGGCGCTGACGCTGGCGTTGTTGTGTCTGATTTCTTCAGCGCAGGCACAGCAACCACCGGCCACGCCAATCCCTTATGAAGCCTCTGCCCCTTTTGAGGGCTACCCGGCGCTGGATGAACAGGGGTTTTTAAAGGAGCAGCTGCCAAAGAACGGCCCCGCCTTCATCTACGCGGACAAGAAGGACGGGCGCTGGATCTACATCGATGAAACCCTGCGGGTGGAGATTGAGCGGCGCGTCACCAAGCTGCGCTATGGGCGGGTGTATTACTTCATCGCCCACATTCACTTCCGGGGGGATACCGTCTTTCGCGGTTGGAGCCAGAGCCCCCAGAGGCCCGGGCGCGAGATTGCCAAACCAGAGCAGATTGCCCGCCAGCATCGGCTGGTGTACGCCCAGAACGGCGACCTGTATACCTGGCGGGTGTACAACAAGAAGTACCCCGGCATCATCATCCGCGACGGCAAAATCATCCATGAGCAGACCTACAGCAAGCCCAACGTCAACACCCCGCCGCTGGACGAGCTGAGCCTGTACCCCGACGGCCGCATGGCCATCCACACCCCGGGCGAGATGACCGGGCAGGACTATCTGGCCGCCGGGGCAACCGATGTGTTTGCCTTTGGCCCCATCCTCATCCGAAACGGCATCAAGGAGGAGCGGACGGCCAATTTCAGCTCCCGTGAGCCGCGTAGCGCCATTGGCGTAGTCGCGCCGGGCCACTTTGTGGGCATCATGGTGGAGGGGCGCAACAAGCGCAGTGGCGGCGCGGGCCTGAGTTTTGTAGCCGACCGCCTGCTGGAAGAGGGTTGCACCGACGCCTTCACCCTGGATGGCGGGCAGACGGCCGCCATGATTTTCATGGGCGACATTGTGATGGACCCCGGCACCTACAACAGCGGCACCAAGACGCGCCGCCAGCC
>CALNAU010000091.1 GCA_937874275.1 uncultured Clostridia bacterium
CAGGCGCTCGTGCGTTCATTGCCAAAGACATATGCTGGATGGAGGTGCCAGGAGATGCAAACTGTCAGGCAGCGGAGCCTGCGCGGCGGCGGAAGCCTCAACCCGGGCGGGACTTACTGGATATGGTACATCCTTCCCGCGCTGTTGGTGTACACGCTGTTCATGGCCTACCCAATGATTGACTCGGTGCGGTTGAGCCTGTACGAGGGCACGACCGGCTCGCGTACCTTTGTGGGGCTGGACAACTACGTCAAGCTGTTCACCGACCCGGTGATATCCGCGCGCTTTTGGGGCGCGTTCAAGAACACCTGGGTATTCTTCGCCTACCACATGCTGCTGCAAAACGTGCTGGGCATGCTGTTTGCGGTCATCCTGACCAACCGCACCATGCGCGGGCGCCCATTCTATCAGACGATGATTTTCATCCCCTGCACCATCGCGGTGATGGTGACGGGCTACCTGTTCAAGCTGCTGCTCAACCCGGTGTTCGGCGGGCTGGCGCTGCGGCAGATGGGACTGGGCTTTCTGGCGCACCCCTGGCTGGGCGACCGGGCCACGGCGCTCAACGTGATTTCACTGGTGTCGGTCTGGCAGTGGGTGGGTATTCCCACCATGATGTTTGTGGCCGGCCTGCAGGGCATCAGCGAGGATTTGCTGGAGGCCTCGGACATCGAGGGCTGCAACTCCTGGCAGACATTCTGGTACATCAAGCTGCCGCTGATTTTGCCGGTGGTCGGCATGATTGCCATCATGACCTTTGTCAGCAACTTTAATGCCTTTGACATTGTCTACGCGATGGCCACGCCCAATGGTGCGCCAGATTATTCGACCGACCTGATCGGCTCGCTGTTCTACCGCTATGGCGTGGCCGGTGAGCACCCGGTGGGCATTCCCCAGCCGGGTGTGGGTGCCGCTATATCCACAGCCGTGTTTGTGATGCTGCTGGCCGGGGTCATCCCCACGCTGCGCGCCACGCAGGGGAAGGAGTAAGCCATGCAAAAGCAACAGAAGACCCGCAGCCTGCGCATCGCCAACATGCATATCCCGTCGCATATTCTGATGGGGATTTGGACGCTGGTGGCCGGGTTTCCCATCTATTTGCTGCTCATCAACTCGCTCAAGACCAAGAAGGCGATTTACGCCAATCCCTTTGGCCTGCCCAGCGAGTGGACGCTGGACAACTACGCCGGTGTGGTGGAGGGCGGCAACTTCTTCCGCTACTTCGCCAACAGCACGTTGGTGGTGGTGGTATCCCTGTTCATGATTCTGTTCCTGGGGTCGCTGGCGGCGTACGCACTGGCCCACTGGAAGGGCAAAATGTCCCGTGCTATTTTCTTCTTTTTCCTGCTGGGCATGATGCTGCCCATCAAGATTGCCACCATCCGCCTGCTGGAGCTGATGAAGGTGCTGGGCTTGCTCAACACCCTGTGGAGCCTGTTTCTGGTGTACATCGCCATGGGGTTGCCCACGGCTGTGTTCATCCTGACGGAATTTGTGCGCAGCCTGCCGCGCGACTTGTATGAAGCTGCCTACATTGACGGCGCCAAGCGCAGCCGCATCTATTACGGCATCGTGCTGCCGCTGATTAAGCCGGCGCTGGCCACGGTGGCCATCTATAACCTGGTACCCATCTGGAATGATCTGTGGTTCCCCCTGATTTTTATCACCCAGGAGAACCAGAAAACCGTGCTGCTGGCGGTAACCCGTTTGCAGGGGCAGTACGCCACGGACTGGCCCAAGGTGTTCGCGCTGCTGACGCTGTCCGCGCTGCCGGTCATCATCCTGTACCTGACCATGAGCAAACAGTTTGTCGCGGGCCTCACCGCGGGCGCGGTGAAGGGATAATACACGTGCTCATGACAGAGGAGGCATTTCGTGCTTCCTCTGTTTTCGTTTGGTCGATTAGGGCAGCCTTTTTGTGGTAGATAGTCAATATCATCATGTGTGGAGGGGCGTATGGCGCAGCAGATTCGTCTGGAATTGGTTCAGCAGCAGGTGGAGCGTGGCTCGGTGTTTACCGCGCACCTGCCCCAGGGACAGGTGGCGCGGGTGGATGTACCGGAGGACTTTGTTCGCGCAGGCATGCCGGTATCCGTCAATGGGGAGGCGCGCTACACCCTGTTCTTCCGACCGGTGGAGCAGCTGCGCGGCAGCGCGACACGCAAGCAGCGCCTGATGCTCAACCCGTTTGACATCCTGGATGCGGCGGGCAACAGGGCGGGGACCATACGCTGGGTGCCCCCCAAGCGGTTCTCTCTGTTTACCTACTACGAAATCACCTTGGCGGAACAGCGTTTTCAGCTATACGAGGTCGCCCTCGGCCGACAGGGCATCAAGCTGCCTATTTACCGGGACGATGCGCAGGTGGCACTGGTGGAGAAGGACGTGCTGCGCCCCGGCACCCCGGACAGCTATCGATTGATTATAAACGAAGGGGTTGACCCGCTGCCGCTGGTCATCATGGCGGTATGGTACGACAGCCTGCACTTCGCGGGCTTGGAGGACAACCACGTGGGCAGAAGCTCCTTTCAGCTTCAGTACACCCTTTCCCGCCGGCTTCGCGCGATGCATGACCCGGATTTCAAGAAGGTATAGCCGCGCAGGAAACAGACCTTTCAATCCGATCTTGAAATAGCGAACAAAAATCTATTGATATTATAAATAGTTCGGAAATATCCTTGACAGGGGCATGCTGCCCTCCTATACTGAGGATGTGCCGCAAGGCAGACAAAAAGGGCGACCATGGGGGACCAGCGGCTGGCCTTTTTGCATTTGATGGTGCATGTGGGTGAAACAGCCCGGCGCGGATGATCGGCGTACGGTTCACGGCCATCATCCGACAGGCAGGACCGCCGCCATTCATCCGAACAATGACGCGAACCACACCGCAGGAGGATTTGATGAAGAAGGTAGCCATCGTCATGGGCAGCGCCAGCGACAAGCCGATTGCCCTGGACGCCGTGAAAACGCTGGAGGAATACGGCGTGCCATCCGTGGTGCGCGTGCTCAGCGCCCACCGCACGCCCCAGGAGGCGCGGGACTTTACCCTGTCGCTGGAGGCGCAGGATGTGGGCGCGGTGATTGCCCTGGCCGGCATGGCGGCGCACTTGGCGGGCGCTGTGGCGGCCAATACCGTGCTGCCCGTCATCGGCGTGCCGGTGGCCTCGGGCGGCCTGGGCGGGCTAGACGCGCTGCTGAGCACCGTGCAGATGCCAAGCGGCATCCCGGTCGCCACGGTGGCTGTGGGCGGCGCCAAGAACGCGGCCATACTGGCCGTGCAAATACTGGCGGTGTCGGATATGGACCTTCGCGACAGGCTGACCAAAAAGCGCGCGGACATGCGCGCGGCGGTATTGCAGGCGGATAAAGAAATCAATGAAGCGCTTATGGCGCGGGAGGCGTAACCATGGAAAAGCGGGAGATGCTGTACGAGGGCAAGGCGAAACGGGTGTATGCGACCGACCGGGCGGACCAGCTGCTGGTGTCCTACAAGGATGACGCCACGGCCTTCAACGGCCTCAAAAAGGGGCAGATTGCCGGCAAGGGCGCCATCAACAACCGCATGACCAACTTTCTGATGAAAAAGCTGGAGGCAGAGGGCATCCCCACACACCTGGTGGAGGAGGTCAGCGACACTGATACCATCGTCAAGCGGGTTACCATTGTGCCGCTGGAGGTCATCGTGCGCAACATCGCTGCGGGGTCGCTTTCCAAGCGCCTGGGTCTGCCCGAGGGCACGCCCATGGGCAAGACGGTGCTGGAGTACTGCTACAAGGATGACGCGCTGGGCGATCCCATGGTCAATGAGTATCACATTGCCGCCATAGGCTGGGCCAGCGACGAGGAGATGCGCCTGATTGCTGACTATGCCCTGCGCATCAACGACTTCCTGCGCCGCTACCTCAAGGACTTGGGTGTGGATTTGATTGACTTCAAGCTGGAGTTTGGCCGCCTGCAGGATGGCACCATTGTGCTGGCCGATGAGATATCGCCCGACACCTGCCGCTTCTGGGACAGCAAGACCGGGGAAAAGCTGGACAAGGACCGTTTCCGCCGCGATTTGGGCGGGGTAGAGGACGCCTACCGCGAGATGATGAAGCGCCTGATGGGGGCCTGACGTGGCAGGATGCGAGGTGTTTTCCAAGCTGCATGAGGAGTGCGGGGTGTTTGGCATCTTTCGCCACAATGGCGATTCGGTGGTGCCCGAGACCTACCACGCGCTGTATGCCCTGCAGCACCGCGGGCAGGAGAGCTGCGGCATCGCCGTCAACCGCGATGGCGTCATCACCTGCCACAAGGACCTGGGCCTGGTCAATGACGTGTTTACCCGCGATACGCTGGAGAAGATGCAGGAGGGCTCCATCGCGGTTGGGCACTGCCGCTACTCCACCACCGGCTCGCACAACCGGGGCAACGCGCAGCCGCTGCTGATTAACCACCTCAAGGGCCAGATGGCGCTGTGCCACAACGGCAACCTGACCAACGCCCTCACGCTGCGGGAAGAGTTTGAG
>CALNAU010000092.1 GCA_937874275.1 uncultured Clostridia bacterium
TTGTGTTCGGCTACTCCATTACCTTCCAGATGGCGATGGTCAGCGCGCCGTCCTGGGCGCTGCCGTCGATGCGCACGGGGAAGGGGTAGAGGTTGTGGAAGACCAGGTTGAGGTTTTTGTTGCCGACCGCGGCATCCGCGTGTAGCGGCAGGTAGCTGGCGCCGCTGGGGCCGTGGGGGCGGCGCTTGAGGATATGCAGCCCCGGCAGCTGCATCAGCGCGTTGTACAGGGTGCTGGATACCTGGCAGGTGCCGCCGCCGTAGCCCAGAATGGTCTCGCCATTCACCAACACGTTGGCCGGCAGGTAGCCCGCGCGGGCGTTATAGGGCCCGGCGTCGCGGTTGAAGTCAAACTCCTCATTATGCCCCATCACAAAGCGGCGCATGCGCTCGTTGGCGACGGCAATGTTTTCCATCCGCCCGAGGTTGGTTTCATCGGTGGTGATGCGGTAAAAGGAGGTGTAGGCGGCGATGGGGGCGGAGTCGTCCGCGGTATCTACGCTGTCAAAGATGGGCTGCAGCTCGCTGAGCAGCCTGGTATCCACATAGGCGTACTGGCGGTGGAATATCAGCTTGCCCCAGCCGTTTTCCATGCCGATGAAGGCCAGGCGCGCGCCGGGGTACATGGTGATGAGCGTCTCGCTGTTATTGTCAGGGGCGGCCTTGACAGGCGCCTCCCGCTCCACCCAGCCGATGTAGCTGCTGGTGACGGCCGGGTACTTGGGCGTGCTGGCCGGGTCCACCGTGGTGACGCGGTTGTCGTCCACATAGCGGCGCTGCACGTAGCCAGTCATGCCGTTGGTGCGGATATACAGCCAGTCGGGCGCCATCTGCAAGATTTCGATGGGATGGCGCACGGAGAGATACCCCACCGTGGGGGCATCCTTGGCGGGCTGGCTGAGCAGCTGCGTGGGCTTTGCCAGCCGGCCGGTGTAGAGGGCCGCAGGCTCCGCCTGCTGGCCGACGGCGGTTGCCGTCAGCAGCAATAGCAGGGCCAGCATCCACGCCAGGCGCCTCATGAGCGGATATCGTCCCGGTAGAAGGCGATGAACAGCACGCCGTCCTGCACGTGGGATTGTATGCGGATGGGGAAATTATAATCGTTGCGGAAGATGAAGTTGAGGTCGCCAGAGGAGGCGTCGACCCCGTGGGGCAGGTAGGGCGCGCCGTTGCGCCCGTGGGGCGCGCGGGCCAGCACCGTCAGCCCCGTCAATTGCAGCACCACGTTGTACAGCGTGCTGCTCAGCTGGCAACTGCCACCGCCCACCGAGGGCACCAGCTCGCCCTCAAACAGGCCCCAGGAGCTCAGGTAGCCGTTGCGGCGGGAGAAGGGACCCACCGTGCCGTTGAAGTCCAGCGTCTCGCCGGGCTGCATCACGCGGTCCATATAGCCCACACCCACGCGGATGTTCTCGATGCGGTTGTTGTTCATCTCGTTGTCGGCGATGTTGTAAAACGAGTTGTACACGGCCAGCGGCGTATACTGGTCGCCGCTTTGCTCGTTGGGGGCCACCATCTGCAGGTTGGGCAAATCCAGCGTGTTGACGTAGCCATACTGCCGCTTGAAGATAAGCCGCGCCCAGCCGCCTGTGATATCCACAAACGCTAACTGGGTGCCGGCCTGCAGGGTGATGAGCACCTCGCTGCCGGTCTCGGGCTTGGCCATCACGTGGGTCTCCCGGTCCAGCGTGGTGTAGTACTGGCTGACCACCGTGCCGTAGCGCGGGGTGTTGACCGGGTCCACCGCCACGATGTTGGAGGTGCGGTGCCGCAGCACAAAGCCGGTGCGGTTGCCGTAGTTGATTTCCAGGTAGTTGGGCAGCACGTCCACAATATTGATCTCCGTGCCCGCCTTGAGGGTGGCCAGGCGCTTGACGCTGCTGTCCGGGCTGATGACGTCCGGCGTGTAGTAGACGCCGGTGGCGCTATCCGCCCCATAGTCCAGCGAGATGCGCCCGGTGTAAAGCACGGGCTTTTTGTCGGCCAGGGCGCCGGTGGGCACCAGCAGGCCGATGAGCATGGTCAAAAGCAACAGGCCGGAGGCCAAGCGTTTATTCATCAGACTTCTCTCCTTGATGGTCGGGGGATTGTTTCTTTTCCAGCTTCTTATAGCTGCCGTCCTCCTGCTCCAGGTAGACGTTGTCCAGCTGCTGCTGAAAGCCCTGGCGAAAATCCGCCAGGTATTCGCGCCGCAGGTCATCCAGTTCAATCTGCTCGGCGTTGGTGATGCCCTGCTCGCGCTTTTTGCGCGACAGGGAGAGCATGTAGTCCACGCGCTCTTTATCCATGATACCCATTCCTTTCCAACAAACGCACCCCCAGGGCGATGGGCACGCACAAAAGCAGCACGTACAGCCCGTAGGTGAGCCACTTGCTCACCTGGGAGCGGTCCACCATGAACTCCAGCCCCAGGATGCCGCCCAGCACCACCGGCAGCAGGCACAGCGACCAGATGGCCAGCGCTTTTGCCTGCCCCCGGCGCAGCAAATACACCGCTAGGCAGATGATGATGAGGGAGAACAGCACCACCGACAGCACCTGCTGCAAGCCGATGAAGCTGAAGCGGATGTGCTGGTCGAAGCGCAGGCTTTCAAACAATGTCTGCGTCACGCCAAAGGTGAGGCCCGCGAAAAGCGCCGTGCGCCCCGGCTGCGCCCCGTGGCGGCGCAGGCTGCGCAGCGACAGCAGGCAGAGCACCAGCGCGCCCGCGCTCTCCAGCAGGTAGGTGCGCAGGTAGGCGTCATAGTCGTCCCGCATGGCCAGGAAGGTGTTGTCCAGCACGCCGGTCACCAGCGGGCGGCTGATGCCCAGCACCGTGTGCCCTTCGCCCAGGCGCGCCACGGCGATGAATGCAAACAGCGCCGGGGCCATGGTATCCAGCCACACGGCCTTTTTCACCCCCGCAATGCGCGCGGCAAGCATGCCGCCCAGCACCGCGCCCAGCAGCGCGCCAAACATGGCGTAGCCGCCCAGCCGCAGGTTGAGCACATTGCGCAGCGTGAGGAATGGGGCAAAGGTGATGTCGCTCAATACATACACCAGCCGCGCCGCCACCAGCCCCAACAGGGGGGACAGCAGGCAGGTGAGGGCGGCGGCGTTGCGGCGCGCCTCCTCCTTGCCCGCCAGGTGCCACAGCAGCAGCCCGGTGGCCAGGCAGCCCGCGGCCAGGTACAGACCGTAGGCGTAGACGGTGAGCCCCAGAAAGGTCATCTGCGCGGTCACGGTGTACCCTCCGGCCCGGCCAGCGTGGCGAAGTAGAGCATGTCACTCTGCGCGCGCTCGTTGTTGCGGCTTTTTTGCTGGTAGTAGCCGCCGTTGTACACCATGGTGGCGGAGTTGCCGCCGTCAAAGTTGAAGGCCTGCGTGCAGCCCAGGCTCAGCATAAAGTCGGCCAGCTCCTGGTGCGTGACGCCCTGGGAATCCTTAGTGCGGCCCTCGGCCAGCACCAGCACGTAGCTCAGCTTGCCCGTCTGCCCGATGGCCATGCGCGGCTCGCGGCCGTTGGGGTTGTAGCCGTATTCGGCATCGATGGTCAGCACCTGGCCGTCCTTGACCAGCGCGGGGCCAAAGGTGAAGGCGTTGATGATTGTTCGCCCGGATGCCTCAAAGGCCTCCACCTCTTCTTTTTGCGATTTGACAAACACGTGCAGGTCGCCCAGCTCGTCGGTAATCAGCAGGTCCTTTTTGCTGTTGTACTTGGCGCGGATTTTTTCGCCCATGCGGTACTCAAACGAAGTCTTGACCGGGTCGTTGGACAGGTAGTTGGCGTTGATGGCGATGATGGCGTTGTTCTTCTGCGCCATGGAGGAGATAAGCGCCAGCTTGTTGGAGCCGGGCTTGCCCGCGGTGGCTGTGCGCAGCTGGGAGGGGTCGCTCACCGTAACGCGGGCTACACGCCAGACGACATTATCCTTATCCAGGGTTTCCAGCGTCAGCGTGATGCTGTCATCGGTGTAGCCTGCTTCGGTAAATGCCTGGGCATCAGCCACGCGGCCGGGGCTGAAGTCCAACGGCAGCGGGGCCAGGGCGGGGGTTTCCGCCATCGCCGCGGGGAACAGCCGGGTCAGCCAGCCGCTTTCATCGGGCATTTCTTCCAGCAGGCGGTTGCGCTCCTCATCCAGCAGGGCGCCGGAGGGCACCAGCAGGGGCAGGCTCAATACGACAACGGCGGCCAGCAGCAGGCACACCAATCTGGCGGTACGGTTCATGTCAGGCATTCCTTTCAAGCGCGTGGTCTGCAAACACCCAGGAGCGCTGCAGGCGATAGTTGATAAAGAACAGGCAGGTATCGATGATGATTTTGAGCACCGTGCGGTCCACCCCCAGCCACTCGTGCAGGGTGCTGACCAGCGTGGCCGACAGCACCATCACCACCACGGCCAGCAGCACATAGCGGGGGAAGGCGCCCTTGCTCTTCTCAATCCGAAACACGAAGGACTTGTTGGCCTTGAAGTTGAATACCGCGGACACACTGCGCGCGATGGCGGTGGCCAGCAGCACGTGCCAGGATACATCCCACAGCACCATGGCATCCGGGCTCAGCCGGGTGAGCGGCAGCAGCCACTTGTCCAATATGGTGAACAGAATGATGTCAAGCGCCGTCGACAGCCCGCTGGCCGAAGCGTACTTGAAGAAGTTTTTGAACAGCTGCCCGTAGATGCGCACCGAATCGTGGAACGGGCGGAAGTGCGTGCGGCGGTTCTCTTCCAGGTAGATGGTCTGGATGGTGACCAGGTGAAAGCCGATGTGGCGGCTGGACGCCAGGATGAGCATGTTCATCTCGTACTCAAAGCGGTCGCCTGGCACCTCCAGCATCAGCGGCGCCAGGTCCATCGTGAAGCCGCGCAGCCCGGTCTGCGTGTCGGGCAGCCACTTGCCGTACAGCAGCGCGAAGAAAAAGCTGGTCAGCCGATTGCCCGCCCGGCTTTTGCCGGGCACATTATCGGCCTTGAAGTCGCGCGAGCCCAGCACCAGCGTGCCCGGGTGCTCGGCCACCGCCTGGGTCACCTTGAGCAGGTCGGGCGCGGTGTGCTGACCGTCCGAATCGGCAGTCACGATGCCGGGCGTGTCCGGCCAGTTTTGCTGAATGTAGCGGATGCCGTGCTTGAGGGCATGGCCCTTGCCGCCGTTGACCGGGTAGCCGATGACGGTGCAGGCGGGGCGGGTTTTCAGGTCGTCAAACAGCGGGGCATACTCGGGGCCCGAGCCGTCGTCCACCACCAGAATGCGGGTGAAGCCGTGGGCAATCAGATCGTCCACATATTCGGGCAGCAGGTGGTCGGGGTGCAGGCTGGGGATGAGCACCACCACGTCAAGGGGGTTGATACGCAAGGCCGCAGTTCCTTTCGCGCCGCCTGGGGCGGCGTTGGTCATGTGTCCCGGTGCCGACCGGCAAAAACCCTTGCGGATTCTGCCTTTGCGGCTATGCTATGATAACCCGAAAAGCCATAAAAGTAAATGCGGCGGCCGCCTTGTTACATCGGCTTTCCAATGCGTTACGGGTGCGCTATACTCATATACAACTTGACAACACAAGGAGGCTGCATGACAACCTATGGCTTTGCGCAGGCAGGCGACGAGCAGCAGCTGCTGGACCTGGCCAACATGGTCTTCAGCATGGCGGACGCGCCCACCGATTTTGCCCGCATTCACCCCACGGTGTACGGGCAGCCAGGTTTTGCCGAACTCCACGCCGTGGCCAGGCAGGAGGGGCGCATCCTCGCCACAGCGGCGCTGAAACCCGTACAAGTGCGCCTTGGCGCGGGGGAAAGCCTGCCCTGTGGGTTCATCGGTACCGTGTGCACCCATCCCAGGCACGAGGGGCAGGGGCACATGCGGCAGCTGATGCGGATGCTGGAGGCACAGGGCCGCGAACAGGGCATGGCGCTGCTGGTGCTGGGCGGACAGCGCCAGCGCTACCAGCACCACGGCTTTGAGCAGGTCGGCACCATGCTGCAAGAGGTGGTGCGTCGGCGCAACCTGGCCGCGGTGGAGGACAGGGGCTATGCCTTTGTGCCGCTGGAGGAGGCCGCGCCCCCGGTGGTGGATGCCGCCTATGCGCTGTACCGCAAGCAGGTGATGGTAGGCGAGCGCGAGCGTACGCAGTTTGTGCCCCTGCTGCGCACCTGGCAGGCGCAGGGGGTTGCCGTGCTGGCAGCTGATGAGCCCGTGGGGTACTTGTGCGCCAAGGGGGAGCAGCTCTCCGAATGCGTGCTGGCCGATGACGCGCGCCTGCCCGCGGTGCTCAAGGCCTGGCTGGCTTACCGCGATATGCCACAGTGTACGCTTACCTTGCCGCTGCACCGAACCGGAGCCATAGACGCCCTGTGCATGCTGGCCGAGGAATGGCAGCTGAGCGACAGCCTGATGCTGCGCGTGCTGGACTGGCCGGCCGCGTTGGGCAGCCTGCTGCGCTTTGCCGCGCGGCACAGGCCGCTGCCCGAGGGACAGGCCGTGCTGTGTATCGAGGACGAAGGCTGCTATGCCATCACGGTGCAGGCAGGCCGGGTCACCGTTGCCCCGAGCGACAAAATGCCCGACGCGGTGTATACGCATCGGGCGGCGGTGCGGCGGCTGTTCTCCGCACAAGGGTGCCTGACAGGTGAGCGGGATGCCCTTTACGGCTGGCTGCCGCTGCCGTTTTCCCTGCCGGCGGCGGACTGCTTTTGAGGCGCGTCCAGAAACATGTAGCTGTTGAGCAGCCGCTTGACGATGTTGGCAATCTGCCGCGGCGTCTCCAGCTTGCCAAAGGCCATCCAGTGCTTGAGCATGCCGGCGAACCCGTGGCTGATAAACACATAGGAGTAGGCGCGCGCGTGTTCGTCGGTGCCAAACAGGGTCTCCCAGGTCTCCTTGGTGTTGGGCTTGTTGCGCTCAAACACCTGGGACAAGAAGGAGGCGCTGTCCGTGCGCAGCAGGGCCTCGCACTCGCGCATGTGGTCGCTGAGGTATTCAAAGATGGCGCTGAGCATGGTCTCCAGCCCGTCGTCATCGCGCACGGGGGCCTTGGCATCCACAATGGCGGTGACGCCGTCCACCACCTCTTTTTCAATGGCCTGGTACAGGTCAAAGATGTCCGTGAAGTGCAGGTAGAAGGTGCCGCGGCTGATGTCGGCCATCTCGGTGATTTCGCGGATGCTGATGCGCTGCAGCGAGCGGGTCTGCAGCAGGTCGACCAGCACGTTTTTGAGCGCGTTGCGGGTCTTGATGGTTCTTCGGTTGACATTGGCTGTGGACATAGGGCCTCCATTAGACACTTTGATGGCGACTGTACAGAATTGTACAGTTTTTTTCAATTTGAGGATTGCGGCGCTTGCCAAAACCAGTATACTTGACACGTGCCTCGAAATCAACAGATGTTAACATTTTATCACCGGGAGGATGTATGCAAAAACTGAGCGAATGGATCCTGCGGCATCGCAAGGCGGTCCTGTTGGTTGCCTTGATATGCTGCGTGGTCAGCGTGTTCGCCATGCAAGGGGTTAATATCAACTACAACATGGCAGACTATCTGCCGGCCTCGTCGCCCTCCACCCAGGCGCTCAAGCTGGTGGAAGGCGGCCTGCCCAACATGCAGGTGTATGTGCCCAATGTCACGCCCCAGCAGGCGCTGGAGGTGAAAGAGCAGCTGCGCGCCATCCCCAAAGTGGAGGGCGTGCTGTGGCTGGACGACACCGTGGACCTGCGCGCCACGCCGTGGGAAGTGATCCCCGAAAAGACGCGCGAGGGCTACTACGCCGATGGCGGCGCGCTGTACCAGGTGACGGTGGGCTATGATGACGCGGCAGGGGTGTTCCAGGCCGTGCAGGCGCTGTACCCGGACGCCATCTACAAGGGCGAGGCGCCCAACCAGGCGCGGCTGCAAACCGTCACCATGGGCGAAATCGCCTCCATCATGTACTACGTGGTGCCCATCGTTATCCTCATCTTGCTGCTCAGCACCAGCCACTGGTTTGAGCCGCTGCTGTTCATGCTGGTGATTGGCGTGGCCATCGTCATCAACGAGGGCACCAACATCATCTTCGGCGAGATTTCCTTCGTCACCCAGGCGTGCTCCGCCGTGCTGCAATTGGCGGTGTCCATCGACTACGCGGTGTTCTTGCTGCACCGGTTCGCGGAATACCGCGAGGCCGGCATGGACGCGCGGGAGGCCATGAAGACCGCCATGCAAAAGGCGGCCAGCGCCATCGCGGCCAGCGCCATGACCACGGTCTTCGGCTTCCTGGCGCTGCTGGTGATGGGCTTTGGCCTGGGGCGCGACATGGGCCTGGTGTTGGCCAAGGGCGTCATGCTCAGCTACCTCAGCGTGGTGATTGTGCTGCCCGCCGCTGCCATGGCCAGCATCAAGCTGATCGACAAGACCGCCCACCGCCGCCTGCTGCCCAGCTTTGAGGGCTTTGGCCGCGCGGTGGTGCGCTACGGCGCGCCGCTGGCCGCCATTGTGCTGATATTGCTGGTGCCGGCCTACCTGGGGCAGACCAGGAACAACTTCGTCTACGGCTCCTCCGGCATGCACGGCCCCAACTCGGATGCCCAGCGCGAGGCCTCGCGCATCGACGACATCTTTGGCCGCAGCCAGATGATGATGCTGATGGTGCCCCAGGGCGAGCCCGCCAAGACCGCCGAACTGTCGGACGAGGCCAAGGCGCTGCCCTATGTGCGCAGCGTCATCAGCTACGCGGAGACCGTGGGCGTGCAGATACCCCCCGAGGTGGTGCCGGATTCGGCGCTGAGCATGCTGCGCGGCAACGGGTACGACCGGTTGCTGCTGAGCGTGGATTCGCTGGACGAGGGCGAGCGCGCCTTCTCCATTGTGGAGGAGATACGGGCGCTGGCCCGGCGCTACTATGCGGGGGATTTTCACCTGCTGGGGGAGAGCGTGGTCAACTACGACGTGCGTGAGTCCATCACCGCCGACAACCTCAAGGTGCTGCTGTTTGGCGTGATTGGCATCGGCTTCATCCTGCTGATTACCTTCCGCAACCTGAGCATCCCGCTGATCCTGCTGCTGATCATCGAGGGCGCCATCTGGTTTAACATGGCGGTGCCGTACTTTGCCGGCAATACGCTCAACTACATCGGGTACCAGATTGTCAGCTCCGTCCAGCTGGGCGCCACGGTGGACTATGCCATTTTGCTGGCCCAGCGCTACGAGGAAGCAAGAAAGACCATGGGCAAAAAGGAGGCCGCCGCCTGGGCGCTGGCCAAGTCGACCGGCTCCATCCTGCCGCCCATGCTGATATTGACCATCGCCGGCTACGCGCTGTCCATCGTGGTCACCTCCAACGCCGTCATCAGCCAGATGGGCGAAATCATCGGCCGCGGCGCCGCCATCTCCGGCTTCATGGTGCTGATGGTGCTGCCCACGGTGCTTCGCTGGTGCGATGGAGCCATCAACCGTACAAACATTGGCAAGAAGGAGGCCATCCAATCATGAAAAAACTGACCGCCATCATCCTGGCTTTGCTGCTGCTGACGGGTGCCGTGAGCGCCCTGGGCGAGGTGAAGAAAAACGAAGTCGTCTACGCCCGCCTGTCCGCGTCGGGCGAGGTGAAGGATATGTATATCGTCAACGCCTTTGAGGCCGATCAGCCCGAAGAGGTAACCGATTATGGCCGCTACGACGCGGTGACCAACCTCACCAGCACCGAGCCGCTTGATTACACGGACGGCGAGGCCAAGCTGTCGCTGCCTGCCGGGCGCTTCTACTATCAGGGCAGCCCGCAGCAGAAGACGCTGCCGTGGGACATCGCCATCCGCTACACGCTGGACGGCAAGCCGGTGGAAGATCCACAGGCGCTGTCGGGCGCCCAGGGCAAGTTGGAGATCGCCATGGATGTGAAGGTGCGCGAGCAGATGGCCGCCTACGCCGGCGGCATGACGCTGCAAATCACCATGACGCTGGATGGCGATACGTGCCTGAACATCACCTCCGACAAGGCCACCATCGCGCTGGCCGGCGGCAACCAGACCATTGCCTACGTGGTGCTGCCCGGGCAGTCGGCGGGCTTTACCGTCACGGCCGATGTGCGCGACTTTGCCATGCCCGGCATCCAGATTGCCGGCCTGCGCATGAACATGGACACCGAGCAGTACCAGCGCATGAGCGAGAACATGCTGGCCGGCAACCCCATGGCGCAGGCGGTGGGGCCCATGATTGACAACTTCGTCAAGGCGCTGTCGGGCACGGCGTCCCAATCCTTTGCCGATACGCGCAACGGCAACATCCACTCGCTGCAATTCGTGCTGATGACCGATGAGATCGCGGCCCCGGCCCCTGCCCCCACGCCCGAGGCGGAGCCCCAGGACACGCCCCGCGAGGAGAGCGTGACCGACCGCTTCCTCTCGCTGTTTGGGGGATAATATTCACAGGCTGCAAGGTTTAAACCTGGTCCCCCGTTGTATGATTAAGCGACGGGGGATTTTATCCGCTCGGGAAAGGAAGGGCTATGCCTGCTTTGAACACCAACGCGCAGGCCTTTGAGGCGGCGGTCGCGCCCTATGAGCGGCAGGTGTACTTCACCTGCCTGCGCATCATGGGCAACCCGCAGGACGCCGAGGACTGCGCGCAGGAGGCCATGCTCAAGGCCTATCACGCCTTCGCCGGGTTCCGCGGCGACAGCAAGGCGAGCACCTGGCTGTACACCATCGCCACCCGCTGCTGCATGGACGCGCTGCGCAGGCGGCGCGAGGTGGTCTCGCTGGACAGCCTGCGTGAGGATGGGTGGGAGGCGCAAAGCGAGGAGCCTTCGCCCTACCTGGCGTTGGAGGAGGGCGAGCGCAAGCGCCTGCTGGGCGAGGCCATCACCCATTTGCCCGAGGAGCACCGCGTGGTATTGACGCTGTGCGACCTGCAGGGCCTCAGCTACGAGGAGGCCGCGGGCGTCATCGGCTGCCCGCTGGGCACCGTCCGCAGCCGATTAAACCGTGCCCGCGCCGGGCTGCGGCAGGCATTGTCCGCCGGCGGGGAACTTTTTCAAGACAACCTGCGTCCTATTGATGAAAGGAGGGAAAGCAAATGACACACATGACCTGTGAACAGTTTTCCATCCTTCTCGACCGGTATCTGGAGGGCAGCTTAAACCAGCAGGAGCGCGAGGCCTTTGAGGCCCACGCCCAAACATGCGCCGACTGTCAGCTGTTGCTCCAAATCCGCCGGGACTGCCAAGGCCTGGATGACGGCGGCGAGGTACCCGCCAGCTTCTCATCCTCCTGGCGTCAGGCAATTCATCAACAGGAGGATCACAACATGCAACAGATGCCCGAACCCAAGAAGCGCGAGAAATCGCCCATGAACCTCAGGCGCTGGCTGGCCATCGCGGCCTCGCTGGTGCTGGTCATCGGCGGCACTTGGCTGGTGGGGCAAAACGCCCCCCGCAACCGCCAGACATCCACCAAGCAGAGCGCGGACTACAACACCACCCCCTACGGCGGCACCGGCGTGGACAGCTATATGCGCAGCGCGGACGGTCAACCCGCCCCCGCCGCCATGAGCGTGCAGGCCGACTACGCCATGGAGGAGGCTGCCCCCGCCCCCCAGGCGCAAAACGCGCCCACCCAGCCGCAGAAAATCATCCGCACCGTCAGCCTCAACCTGGTGACGCGCGAGTTTGAAAAGGACCTGGAGACCCTGAACGCGGCCATCGGCGAGCATGGCGGCTATGTGGAATACTCCGATGTGGCATCCGACCGCGGCAGCCGCCGCTACGCCAACCTCACCATCCGCATCCCCAAGGACAAGCTGGATGCCTACCTGGAAGCCGCGCAGAAGGTTGGGCGCGTGAGCTCCTACACCGAATCCCAGGAGGATGTGAGCGAGCGCTACACCGACACCGAAACCCGGCTGGTTTCGCAAAAAGCCAAGATGGAGCGCCTGCAGCAGCTGCTCAAGCAGGCCACCACCGTCAAGGACATCCTGGAGATTGAAAACCAGATTGCCGATACCCAGTATCAGCTGGATTCGCTGACCGGCGCCCTGCGCGGCATGGACAGCAAGGTGGATTACTCCACCGTCCGCCTGACCCTGCAGGAGGAAGTGCCCACGGCCTCCCCCACCGAGCTGACGCTGGGCGAGCGCATCCGCCTGGCCATGACCGACGCGTGGGACGCCATCCAGGCCTTCCTGGCGGATTTCGTGGTGCTGCTGGTGGTCGCGCTGCCCTATGTGGTGGTGCTGCTGATCATCATCCTCATCATCCGATTTGTCATCAAAAGGAGAAAGAATAAATGAAAAAGATTGTAACCGCTGTCCTTAGTCTCGCCCTGGTGCTGGCCCTGGCGCTGCCCGCGCTGGCCGCTGAGGTAACCGTCACCGGCACCGCCACCGTGAACCTGCCCGCCGATACCGCCACGCTGCAGGTGGGCGCCAGCATGAAGGATAAATCCGCCGCTGAAGCCCAGGCCCAGGTGGATCAAGTCATCCGCACCATGCTGACCTCGCTGGAGGAACTGGGCATCGACAAGGCGGACATCAAGACCAGCAACTACTCCGTCTACGTGGAAATGCCCTATGAGGAGTATGGCGCCATCCGCCAGGCGCAGCCCGTGTACAACGCCAGCAACTCGCTGAGCGTCACCATCCGCAAGCTGGACCAGGTGGCCGCGGTCATCGACGCCGCCACCAAGGCCGGCGCCAACCAGATCTACAGCCTCAGCTTCACGGCCTCCCAGTCGGCTGACGCCTACAACAAGGCGCTGGAACGCGCGGTGGAGGATGGGCAGGCCAAGGCCGCCGTGCTGGCCAAGGCCGCCGGCCGCACGCTGGGCGCGCTGGAGGACATGAAGGCCGAGCAGATCTTCGGCGATGTGTACGGCATCATGAACCGCATGGACTTCGGCATGGCCGCCTCTGAAAAGGCCACCATCGTCACCGGCGATGTGTCGGTTTCGGCCAGCGTCACCCTGACCTACGAACTGGAATAAGCGTTTCACTGAATAACAAAGTCCCGCCGGAGTGAACCCCGGCGGGACTTTTATGATGCCTATATGGTTTTACGCGCGCTTGCCGGCCTGCTCAATCAGCCAGTCAAATAGCCGCTGCATGGCGGGGTCGTGCTTGGCCAGGTTCTCCGGGTGCCATTGCAGGCCGATGGCGGGATAGCCATCCTCAAACTCCACCGCCTCGATGAAGCCGTCCTCGCTCATGGCGGCGACCTTCAGGCCCTTGCCCAAATCCTTAATGTTTTGGTGGTGGCGGCTGTTGACCGGGCTGGTGTCGCTGCCAATCAAACTGTGCAGCAGCGTGCCCGGGATGATGCTCACCTTGTGAGCGTCGGTGGGCGTTTCATTTTGCGCATGGTTGATATGGGTGGGCTTCTGGGTGGGCATATCCTGATACAGGGTGCCGCCCTGGGCCACGTTCATCAGCTGGATGCCCCGGCATACGGCCAAAAACGGCTTGCCGGTGGTGAGCAGGTAGCGGTAGGTGTACAGCTCCTGCGCGTCCCGCTCGGGGACAATTTCGTCGCACTGGGGGATAATCTCCTCACCGAACTCGCGGGGATGGATGTCCTCGCCACCCGGGAAAATCACGCCGTCCACCTTGTCAATCATGGCCTTCCAGACCGCCTCGTTGTCCGTCAGGGGGAACAGCAGCGGCAGGCCGCCGGCACGAATGACCGCGGTGATGTAGTCGTTGGGCATGTTCAGGCGTTTCCTTTGCGTATCCCAGTTGGCTCCGATTCCGATGGTAATCATAGCTGTCCTTTCTTGTATGCATATTGTTTTTTTAGTATACCACAACTGTGCCGCGGGGCGAAGGGGTTTAACGGGCATTCATGAGGAAATATTAATTTGTAACACCCCAAGGCATATGATATACTTTGCTTGTACATTCAAGGGTTTACTACAGTTGCGGGAGGGCGCGATGGCGAAATACAATCAATCCAAATCCCCGGTCAAGGGATGGATTTACGGCCTTGCCGCGGCCGGGCTGACCAGCCTGGGCTATGCGGCCATATTTCCACTATACAGGTGGCCGCACTACCTGCTGATGGCTGCCGCCGCCCTGCTGGTGGGCCGCGTGGCGCAGATCATGGGCTCCGGCCTTGATACCACGCAAAAGGCCCCCACGCGGGAGGAGCTGCCGTTGACCGGCGATGAGCAGGTGGACCGCATTGTGCGCCGCGGGCAGGACATGATTGAGCAAATCAAGGTGGAAAACGACCTGATTCCCGACCCCGAGCTGTCGCGCAAAATTGATGAAATTGAAAGCGTATCCAACAAGATTTTCCGCACGGTGATCGAGCAGCCCGGCAAGGCGCCGCAGATTCGCCGGTTTATGGATTATTACCTGCCGACCACTCTCAAAATGCTCAGCGGCTACCGCAAGATGGACGAGCGCCGCCTGCAGGGGGCGGAGGCCGTGGCCGTCAAGCAGAAGATTGAAACGGCGCTGGATGTGGTGGTGGGCGCTTTTCGCAAGCAGCTCAACACCCTGTATCAAAATGACATTCTCGATATCTCTACCGATATCGATGTGTTGGAGACCATGCTCAAACAGGACAGCCTGACCGGCCAGCAGTTCACCATGAACCGGACTGCCACCGGCGGCCAGGCCCAGGCCCAGGCAAAGAAGGAGGAATAACCATGTCAGAACATAAGGACAACATCCAACCCACCGAAACCCAGGACACCCAGGAGCGCTTGCGCGCCATGGCCGAGGCTCAGCTGGAGCCCGTGCCCGTGCTGACGCTCACCCCCAGCGCCGGCGATAAGCTGCAAATGGAAAAGGTGATTGACCAGCTGGAGGGCACCAAGGTGGACGAGCCGGTCGCCCCCGATGTGCAGGCCGCCATCGCCAAGCAGCTGGACAGCAGCCTGACGGAGGAAGAGCGAAAGACCGTGGACGCCTTCTCCCAGCAGATTGATATCGGCAACCCGCAGCACGTCATGCTGTACGGCGCCGACGCCCAGAAAAAGGTATCGGACTTTGCCGATACCGTGCTGGCCGACGTCAAAAACAAGGACTCGGGCAACGTGGGCGACATGATGACCAAGCTGATTGGCGAGCTGAAGAGCTTTGAAAGCAGCACGGAAAAGCCCAAGGGCATCCGCGCGTGGTTCTTCAGCGCCGAAAAATATGTGGAGCAGATTCGCGCCCGCTACGACTCGGTGGCCGGCAACGTGGAAAACATCGCGGGCACGCTGGAAAACCACCAGGTGCAGCTGCTCAAGGACGTTTCCATGCTCAACCACCTCTACGACATGAACATCCAGTACTTCCGCGAACTGACCATGTACATCGTGGCCGGTGAGAAGCGCCTGGCCGCCTTCCGCGCCAAGGAAGTGGAGGATGCCAAGCAGCACGCCAAGGAGACCGGCGACGCCATGGACGCCCAGAAGGCGAGCGACTTGGACGCAGCGGCCGACCGCTTTGAAAAGAAGCTGCACGACCTCAAGCTCACCCGGCAGATTTCCATGCAGATGGCGCCGCAGATTCGCTTGCTGCAAAACAACAACGCCCTGCTGATTGAGCGCATCCAGTCCACGCTGGTCAACACCCTGCCGCTGTGGAAAAACCAGATGGTGCTGGCCATTGGCATGGAGCACAGCCGCTCGGCCATGCAGGCCCAGCGCGCCGTGACTGATATGACCAACGATCTGCTTAAGAAGAACGCCGAAAGCCTCAAGATGGGCACGGTGGAGACCGCCAAGGAGGCCGAGCGCGGCATCATCGATATTGAGACCCTGGTGCAGACCAACCAGAGCCTGATTGACACCATGAACGAAGTGGTGCGCATCCAGGAGGAGGGGCGCAAAAAGCGCCGCGAGGCCGAGCAGGTGCTCGCCCGCATGGAAACCGAACTCAAGAACCGCCTGATCAACGGCTAATCCGGAGGAAGCATGCATAAGCGCTCTACGGCCGTTATGGCCTTTGTGCTCATGATTGTCCTGATAGGCGCTTCACTGCTGTGGGGCGCCTACAGGGGCTGGTCCACCGAGCGCAAGCAGGTGGAGACCAGCATGGGCACGCTGGAGGATGTATTGAGCGCCCGCCGCGAGGTGGGGGCCAACATCCTGACCGTTGCCCGGCGCCACCTGCCGGCGGGTGACCCGCTGCTGCTATCCGTGCAGGAGGCACTGAACGGCATTGCGCAGACAGGCAGCCTCAGCCAGCGCGCGCGGGCCAATCAAACCCTGCAGGAGGGCATGGATGGTCTGCTGGCCGAGCTGCGCCAGCTGCCCAGCCTGACGGCGGACGAGCGCGACAGCATGTACGTCAACCAACTGCTGCCCCAGGCCATGGAGCAAAGCGCCCACCTGACCGAGCAGGCGGAGTACAACCTGCAGGCCGAGCGCTTTAACCGCGACTTTAACAACAGTTTCTCGGGCCGTCTGGCCCGCTTGCTGGGCGTGCGCCCTGCCGAGCAGTTTATCCCGCAGGAGGGGGACGCGCCATGAGAAGATTGACCGGCCTGTTAAGCCTGCTGATGGTGATTGTCCTGCTTGCGGCGCCCGCCCTGGCCGAGCCTGCCGCCTCCCCCATCCGCGACGGGGCGGCCGTGCTGCAGCCGACCACGCTGGCCGATGCCCGCACGCTGGCCGACCGCGTATGGGCCGCCACCGGCCTGCGGCTGGCGGTGGATGTGCGCCACTTCCTGGGCGGGGCAGATGCCGCCGCCTACGCGCAGCGCCTGCTTGGCCAGCAGGACAACAGCCAGGATACCGTGCTGCTGCTGGCCGTGGTGGGGGAGGAGACCTACGCCGTCGCCTCCGGCACCGGGGCGGAGCGCATTTTGGGCCGTGATGCCAGGGACACCTTGCTGTCCAGGCACTTCCGCCCGGCTTTCCAGGCGCGGGATTATGACGCCGCGGTGGCCGACTTCCTGCTGGGCACCGCCCGGCAGATGCAGGCATCCACCGGCGCCGAGATCGAGCTGGACGGCCTGTTCGGCCGTACTCAGGCGCAGCCGCTGCCGCAGCCCAGCACATGGGCACCCGCCTCGCCCGCGCCCACCGGCGCCGCGCACAAAAAGATTGTGCTGCCCAACCTCAACGACATCCTGGGCGACCCCATCTCACCCACGCGCGACCCTGCGCGTGCCCGTGAACAGGCCGAGCGGCAGGACCGCGGCCTCAGCTGGGGCAGCATCATTGTCATTGGCTTCGTGCTGTCGGCCGTCTTTGGCAGCAAGAAGGACCGCCGCGGCTGCGGCTGCGGGCCCCTGGGGTGGATACTGGGCGTGTTTGGCCTGTCCAAGTTCTTCGGCTGGAGGAGATAGGCGTGCGCCTGCTCATCATCAGCCTGGACGCTGCCTTTGAAGAAGACGCTTCCTTCCTGCTGTCGCTGCCCAACCTGGGCGCGCTGGCAGACCGGGGCGTCTTTTGTCAGCGCATGCAGACCATCTACCCCAGCCTGACCTACCCGGTGCACACCAGCCTGCTGACCGGCTGCTACCCGGACAAGCACGGCATCGGCCACAACGAGAAATACGCGCCCAACCTGCCCGCCAACAAGCGGCCCTGGCACTGGGACGCGCAGGAAATCCAGGCGGAGACGCTGCACCAGGCGGCCTGGCGCGCCGGGCGCGAGGTGGCCTCCATCCTGTGGCCGGTCAGCGGGCACAACCCGGCCGTCCACTACAATTTTCCGGAGGTGCATGCGCTGCCCGGTGAAAATCAGACGGCCAAGGTGCTGCGCTACGGCTCGTTCTGGTGGCTGCTGCAAAGCGAGCTCAAGTACGGCCGCACGCGCGAGGGCATCAACCAGCCGCACCTGGACCGCTTCGCGGCGCTGCTCGCGCAAAAGCTGGTTGAAAAGCAGTATAACCCCCACCCGCCCAAGGAGAAGGCGCCCTCGGTGGCCCCCAGCCTGCGCCAGCAGCGCATGCATATGCCCGATGTGCTCACCCTGCACCTGACCGACCTGGATGTTGTGCGCCACCAGCAGGGCACCCATACCGAGGAGACCCGCGCCGCGCTGGTACGGCTGGACCAGCACATCGGCCACCTGATGCGGGCGCTGGAAGAGGTGGGCGTGCTGGATAACACGGTGGTCGCCGTGGTGAGCGACCATGGGCATGCCGACGTGAGCCGCGTGGTGGCCCTGGATAGCTGGCTGCGCGCGCAGGGGCTGCCCGCCCGGGCGCAGACGCTGGGCTGCGGCGCTTATATCCGCTGTGAGCGCGGGGATTATCATGCCGTCACCGAGGCGTTGCTGCAACACCAGGAGGAGCTGCGCATCGCCCAGGTATACACGCGCCGGCAGCTGCGCCAGATGCACGCCCCCACCGACATCCAGCTGGCGGTGGAGGCGCAGGAGGGCGTGGAGTTTGTAGACGATCTGGAGGCCCCGCCCCACCGTGCCACCCACGGCTTTGGACCGGAGCACCCGGCATCCCAATGTCTGCTGTGGATGGCGGGCCCGCCGTTTTTGCGGGGCGCCAGGCTGCGGGCGGCCCATGTGGTGGATATCGCGCCCACTTTGGCCCACGCCGTGCGGCTGGAACTGCCGCAGGCCCAGGGGCGCATACTGTACGAAGCCTTTCAGAGCGAAGTGGAGGGGAAACCATGGCCAAGCAAGCCGCTGTAACGTTTTTTCATCAGTCGGGCTTTACGGTGGCTGTCGGCAAGACGCTGCTGATATTCAGCTATTGGCAGCCTGAAGGGGATGTGATTCCCGAGAGCCACCGGCTGAGCGACCGCGACTTCAAGGGCTTTAACAACATCGTGGTGTTTGTGCCCCGCAACTCGGCGGAGCATAATGACCCGGCCATCTATACCTGGAAGAAGGCCTTCCCCATCACCTATGTGGTCTCCGCCGATGCCAAGGACACCGTACCCGACGACATGACGGTGCGCTTCATCCGCGAGGGGGAGAGCCTGTCGGTGGCCAATGTGAAGGTGACGGCCTATGGCTCCACCGACGCGGGTGTATCGCTGATGGTGAAAACCGCCGGGCTTCGCATCTTCCACGCGGGCGACCTCAACCTGTGGCACTGGCGGGAGGAGAATACTTTGCGCGAAATCACCCGCGCGGAGGACGAGTTCTACCGCCTGGTGGGCACCATCCCCAACGAGCAGGTGGACATCTGCATGTTCCCGGTGGACCCCAACCTGGGCGGCTTTTATGACGCCGGAGCCAACCACTTCATCATGGCGGTCAAGCCCAGCGTGTTCTTCCCTATGCACTGGGGCAGCCGCACCGAAATCGCGGAGGACTACGCCCGCCGCATGCACACCGCGCACACCATTGTCCACGCGCTGACCGAGCCCCGCGAGACCGCGGTCATCGACTTTTCGGTCAAGCCGCCCATGATTCGCGATACCCTGGCCGAGCGCAAGTTCCACGGCCGCGGCGCCCTGCCGCAGGAAATCAACGTGGACCTCAACGTATACATCTCGTCGGACGATCCCTTCTCGGAGACCGACCTGCCCGTCGACCTGCCGGAGCAGAGCTGACCGCCCCCGAAACAGGGCGCGGCAGTGGCCGGCGCGCGGGCGGTTCATGCCTTGACATTTGCTTAACAATCAAGTAGACAGATAGCCCTTCAATAAACCCTCAAACTGTGGTATAATAAGGTGTACCATATGTTGCCGCGCTGTTCGCGGCGGACCAAACTGTTAACCCGCGGCACAACGGCGGCGGGAAACGAAGAGGGGACTCATGAACTTAAACGACCTCAATCCCATGCAGCGCCAGGCTGCTGAGACCATATCGGGGCCATTGTTGATTATCGCGGGGGCGGGCAGCGGCAAGACGCGCACCATGACCTACCGCATCGCCCATTTGATGCAGCAGGGTGTGCCTGCCTATGCCATTTTGGCGCTTACCTTTACCAACAAGGCCGCCAAGGAGATGCTGTCCCGCGTGGACAAGCTGACGGGCAGCTCGGCCGGTGACGCCTGGATTGGCACCTTCCACTCCATCTGCGTGCGCATCCTGCGGCGCGATATCGAGAAAATCGGCTACCAGCGCAACTTTGTCATCTACGATGATGACGACCAGATGCGCGTGCTTAAGGACCTGTACAAGCGCCTGGATATCGATGACAAGCAGCTGCCGCTGCGCGAGCTCAAGAGCATCATCTCCGACGCCAAAAACCGGCTGCTGACCGCTGATGAGTGGTTTGCCCAGACCAGGCGGGACTTCCGCTCGCAGAAGATACACGATTTGTTCCTGGCGTATGACCGTGTGCTCAAGCAGGCCAACGCGCTGGATTTTGACGACCTGATTGCCAAGGCTCTGCAGCTGCTGGTGGATCATCCGCCGGTGCTGCAGCACTACCAGCGCCGTTTCTCCCACGTGCACGTGGACGAATACCAGGATACCAACTTTGCCCAGTATTCGCTGGTCAAGCTGCTCACCCAGGAGAGCCAGAACCTCTGCGTGGTGGGCGATGATGACCAGTCCATCTACGGCTGGCGCGGGGCCGATATCCGCAACATCCTCGACTTCCAGAAGGATTATCCCCAGGCCAAGGTCATCAAGCTGGAGCAGAACTACCGCTCCACCGCCAACATCCTGGAGGCAGCCAACCAGGTCATCGCCAACAACGAAGGCCGCATGGAAAAAGCCCTGTGGACGGACATTGGCGAGGGCGACAAAATCAAATTCTGCAGCGCGGGCGACGAGCACGAGGAGAGCGCTTGGGTGTGCGAGCGCATTCGCAGCCTGCACCAGCGGGGCGTGCCTTATTCGCAGATCGCGGTGCTGTACCGCATGCACGCCCAAAGCCGCGTGCCCGAGGAAATGCTCATGCGTGCCGGCATCCCCTACCGCATCTACGGCGGCACCCGCTTCTACGACCGGCGCGAAATCCGCGATGTGGTGGCCTACCTGCGGCTGCTGATCAACCCGCTGGACGAGGTATCCCTCAAGCGCATCATCAACGTGCCCAAGCGCTCCATCGGTGACGCCACCATCGCCACGCTGGAGCAGCACGCCTACGAGCAGCAAATTCCGCTGTATTCCGCGCTGACCGATTTGCCCGAAGCCCTGTCCTCCCGCCCGCGCAAGTGCGTGAGCGACTTTGTGAGCATGATGAACAAGATGGCCGCCATGCGCGACCAGATGAAGCTGACCGAGTTTGTGCAGTTTGTGCTGGATGAAAGCGGCCTGCTCAAGCAGTACGAGGACACCAACGACGAGGACCTCATCACCCGCCGGGAAAACGTGATGGAGTTTGTGGGCGCGGTGCAGGATTTTGAGAACCTGACTGAGGACGCCACACTGGAAAGCTTCCTGGAGAATGTGGCGCTGGTGACCGATTTGGATATGCAGGAGAACGCGCCTCAGTACGTCACGCTGATGACGCTGCACTCCGCCAAGGGGCTGGAGTACGATGCCGTGTTCATCATCGGCATGGAGGAGGGCATCTTCCCCAGCCAGCGCTCGCTGCTTGACAAGGAGCGCATGGAGGAGGAGCGCCGCCTGTGCTATGTTGGCATGACGCGCGCGCGCAAATACCTCAGCCTGTCGCTGGCCAAGCGGCGCACGCTGTTCAACCAGATTTCGTTCAACCCGCCCAGCCCGTTTATTGCAGAGATACCGGCCAACCTGCTGGCGGACGACTTTGGCAAGGCCATGCGCAAGCACTTCGGTGTGACCGAGGCGCCGCAGCTCGCCCAGCGCAAGCCCACGCAGCGCCAGCCCAAGATCAGCTTCGGCATCCCCGGCATGGGGCAGGATCTGACGCAGATACCCGGCGTGCGCAAGGGCTTCCTAACCACAGCCGCGCGCCTCAAGAAAAAGCCACCCACGGTGTTTAACGCCGGTGACAAGGTGCTGCATAAAAAGTTTGGCGAGGGCCTGGTGCTGGAGGTAACCGGCACGGGGACCGATACGCGCATCAATATCCTCTTCACCGCTTATGGCGAAAAGCAGTTCGCGGTGCACGTAGCCCCCATCGTCAAAATGGAGTAGCCCATGAGCGAGCAAGCCCGCGCCGCGATGCGCGCATTGGTCGACCAAATCAACGAGGCGTCGCGGCGCTATTACGTTGAGGACGATCCCATCCTGTCCGATCAGGCATGGGATCGTTTGTACGATCAGCTGGTGGAGATGGAGGGGCAGACGGGCATCGTGCTGCCCGATTCGCCCACCCGCCGCGTGGGGGGCGAGCCGCTGGCCGCCTTTAAGCAGTACCGCCACCTGGCCCCCTTGTGGAGCCTGGACAAGGTGCAAAGCGAGGAGGCGCTGCGCCAGTGGATTGCGCGGGCACAGGCTGCCGTGGCGCGCCTGGACGGCGTGCCGCAGCCAACGTGGGCCGTGGAATACAAGTTTGACGGCCTGACGGTCAACCTCACCTACCGGGATGGCGCGCTGGTGCATGCCGCCACGCGCGGCAACGGCCAGGTGGGGGAGGAGATACTGCCCCAGGCCATGACGGTGCGGGGCATCCCGCTGTCCATCCCATACAAGGGGCTGATGGAAATCCACGGCGAGTGCATCATGCGGTTAAGCGAACTCAAGCGCTACAACCAAACCGCGCAGGAGCCCCTTAAAAACGCCCGCAACGCCGCCGCCGGCGCGCTGCGCAACCTGGACCCGCGCGTCACCGCTTCCCGGCGGCTCAACGCCTACTTTTACCAGGTGGGCTATATCGAAAACCCGCCCTACACCGACCAGGTGGGCATGATGGCATTTATCCGGGAGAACGGCTTCCCGGCGGCGCCGCTGGTGGCGGTAAGCGCTGACCCGGAGGAAGTTATCGCCGCCATCCATCAGGTGGAGGCCAGGCGCGAGACGCTGGACTTTCTGATTGACGGCGCGGTGGTCAAAATCACCGACCATGCCATGCGCGAAGGCTTTGGCTACACGGACAAGTTTCCCCGCTGGGCGGTGGCGTACAAATTTGCCGCCGAGGAGAACACCACCACGCTGGAGCGCGTCACCTGGGAGCCCGGGCGCACCGGCAAGCTGACGCCGCTGGGCCATGTGTCGCCGGTGGAATTCTCGGGCGTCACCGTGCGCAAGGCCACGCTCAACAACTGGGGCGACATCCAGCGCAAGCGTCTGTATGTGGGCGCCACGGTGTGGATTCGGCGCAGCAACGACGTCATCCCCGAAATCATGGGCGTGGTGGATGACGACGCCCAAGGCATACCCATCGACAAGCCGACGCATTGCCCGGCCTGCCAAAGCTCGCTGGTGGAGATTGGGGCCAACCTGTTTTGCCCCAACCGGGATGGCTGCAAGCCGCAGGTGGTGGCCCGCCTGTCCCACTACGCGGGGCGGGACGCCATGGACATCGCCGGTTTCTCCGAAAAAACGGCGGAGCTGTTTTTTGACCGCCTGGGCGTGCAGGAGCCGGACCAGCTCTATACCCTGACCCGCGAGCAGCTGCTGGGCCTGCCCGGCTTTTTGGATAAGAAGGCGGACAACCTGCTGGAGGGCATCCGCGCCAGCCGCGACTGCCAGCTGGATGCCTTCCTGTTTGCCATCGGTATCCCCAACATCGGCCGGGGCACCGCGCGCGACATCGCCAACGAGCTGGGCAGCCTGGAAGCGGTGCGCGGGGCCGGGGAAGAGCGGCTGTCCACCATCCCGGGTGTAGGCGGCGTGCTGGCGCAGAGCATGGTGGATTTCTTCAGCGACGCGCAGAACATCCGCCTGATTGACAATTTGCTGGCGCTGGGCGTCACGCCCCATGACGCGCAGCAGGCGGGCGAGAGCGGCCTGCTGGGTGGCCTGTCCGTGGTGGTGACCGGCACCTTGCCCAGCCTCAGCCGCCAACAGGCGGAGGACCTGATTCGTCGCCATGGGGGCATCGCCGCCTCCTCGGTCAGCCGCAAGACGGCTTTTGTGGTGGCGGGGGAGAGCGCCGGCAGCAAGCTGCAAAAGGCGCAGCAGCTGGGCATCCCCGTGCTGGACGAGGCCGCCTTCCTGGCGCGCCTGCAAGCGTAGACCAATAGCCAGTTATCAACAAAAGCGAGCCGCCCTTTCGGACGGCTCGCTTGTTGGTGAAGGTTTGATTACTTGATTTCGACCTTGGCGCCGACTTCTTCAAACTGCTTCTTGATCTTCTCGGCATCAGCCTTGGGCAGGCCTTCCTTGATGGTCTTGGGGGCGGACTCAACGAATTCCTTGGCTTCCTTGAGGCCCAGGCCGCTGACGACTTCGCGGACAACCTTGATCACCTTGATCTTCTCGGCGCCGGCATCGGTCAGCACGACGTCAAATTCGGTCTTCTCTTCGGCGGCGGCAGCGGGGGCGGCAGCGGCTGCGGGGGCAGCGGCGGCAACGGGGGCGGCGGCGGACACGCCAAACTTCTCTTCCAGCTCCTTGACCAGTTCGGCCAGCTCCAGCACGGTCATGGACTCAATTGCGGACAGGATTTCTGCGCGATTCATGTGTTTTCCTCCAATTAATTTCGAATATTTAGTGGGGTAGGGGATTACGCTTCGGTTTCGGCCTTCTGCTTGCGCACGGCATCCACCGCATAGACCAGGGACCGCAGGGTGGCGCTCAGCACGCCAACCAGGTTGGTGGCCGGGGCGTTGAGGCTGCCCATCATCTTGGCGATCAACACCTCTCTGGACGGCAACTTGGCCAGGGCCTGCACGCCGGCAGGATCCATGTAGTTGCCTTCCACCAGGCCGGCCTTGATGGTGAACTTGTTGTTGGCCTTGGCTTCGGCCATGTAGTCGCTGATGATTTTGGCGGGGGACACAGGGTCCTGCAGGCCAAAGGCAAAAGCGGAGGGGCCGGTCAGCACATCATCCAAACTGGAGATGTCCAGGTCTTCCAGCGCGCGGCGCACCAACGTATTTTTCAGCACCTTGTACTCGACGCCCGCTTCGCGGAACTTGGCGCGCAGGGCCGTGATTTCGGCCACCGTCACGCCGGAGCTGCTCAGCACGATGACGGACTGGGCGTTCTTAATCTTCTCGGCGATTTCGGCCACAGCCTCGCGCTTCATCTGCGCATTCTTGTTCAGCTTCACTGCTTCTTGGGGATTGCTCATGTTTGTTTCACCGCCTTAGGGCTTAGAATCAAGAAACCCTTGTGCATCGGCACAAGGGCATTTCAACAAATGCGTCTTGCACCTCGGCGGGCGACTGTCGTCATTAAGCGCGTAGCGCACCGGCTGTCTTTGGCACAGGCTTCTTCAAGCCTCGGATAGATTATCACGACGACAGTGCCATGTCAAGCATTCGCTCAAAAAAATCGCGCAATATCGGCGAATTTGCGTGAAAACGCCTTGACATCGGGCTGCCGGTTTTGTAAGATAGCCTTTGCATCAATAGACTCCGCTAGCCCCGGAACTATTGAGACAGCAGGCAGGGTTGTGCGACCATCACCGCTCTGCACCCGTACACAATGTTTTAGGAGGAAATTCAGCTTTGAATACCTATATGGCCAATGCGCAAACAGTCGAGCGCAAGTGGTATGTCGTTGATGCAAACGGTATGGTGCTTGGACGGCTGGCCAGCCAGGTTGCCAACATCCTGCGCGGCAAGCACAAGCCCACCTACACCCCCCACGTCGATACCGGTGACCATGTCATCATTGTCAACGCCGACAAGATTGTTCTCACCGGCAAAAAGCTTGATCAGAAGTACTACTATCATCACTCCGGCTATGTGGGCGGCCTGAAGGCCACCAAGTATCGCCGCCTGATGGAAGATAAGCCCGAGTTCGTGGTGCGCCACGCGGTGGTCGGCATGCTGCCCAAGGGTCCCCTTGGCCGCAAGATGGCTACCAAGATGCACATCTTCGCCGGCGCTGAGCACAACCACGCCGCCCAGCAGCCCGAAGCGCTCGACCTGATCAAGTAAGCGGAAGGAGCATAGATATCATGGCACAAGCAGATTTTAACGCAGTCGGCCGCCGCAAGAAGGCAATCGCCCGGGTGCGTCTGATCCCCGGCAGCGGCAACATCGTCATCAACAAGCGCGAGATTGACAACTACTTTGGCCTGGAGACCCTCAAGATGACGGTCCGCCAGCCCCTGGTGCTCACCAAGACCACCGGTTTTGACGTGGTCGTCAACGTCAACGGCGGCGGCCTCACCGGCCAGTCCGGCGCCATCCGCCACGGCATCAGCCGCGCGCTCATCAAGGCCAACCCCGAGCTGCGCGCCGAGCTGAAGAAAGCCGGTTTCCTCACGCGCGATCCGCGCATGAAGGAGCGCAAGAAGTACGGCCTCAAGGGCGCCCGTCGTGCCCCGCAGTTCTCCAAGCGCTAATCGTTTTCATCGCCTGCTTGTCCCCGATTTCGGACTGCACAGCGGCACAAATGAAATCCCCACGGCCATTATGGCGGTGGGGATTTTTGTGTGAAAAAATCAGGGGCTACTCTTCCCGGTGCAGCGAGCGCTTCTGCTCAAAGCCGTTGGGGTAGCGGCGGCTGAGCTTTTGGATGTTGTTTTCGGCGATGTCATCCAGCGACACGCCAAGGGCTTCCGCGGCCAGCGCGCAGTACCACAGGATGTCGCCCACCTCCTCGGCCAGGTGCGCCTCGTCCACTGTGTGGCCCTGGAAGCTGACCTTTTTGATGACGTCGGCAAACTCGCCGGCCTCCCCGGCCAGGCCCAGGGCGGCGTTTTGCAGCGCGCCCAGGCCGTCAAATTGCTTCAGGCTGCACGTGCGCATGGCCAGTTTCTGATAGTCGTTAAAGTTCATCGGGTTGCTGTTCCTTTCCCGTATTATGGCTGCTGCTGATTGTTGTGGTTGTAGTCCGGCTGCTGATAGCGGTAGCTGTTGGGGTACACCGCCTCATGGAAGGCGTCCTCCTGGCGCACGGGGGAGGGCAGGCCGTCAATCATGCTCTCGTCGTCCTCGGGCTGCAGGTGCTCGCGCAGGCCGTTAAACAGGCGTTTGGCCGAGCGCATCCGCCCGCCCCGGTCGCTGCGGCGGCGGCGCCCGCCCTCGGCAGGGCCGGGCACGGGTTCGCCCTGGGGGCGCGTGAAGTCCGGCCAGGCGCTGGCGGGTTCGGGTGCCAGGGACAGATTGTCCCCCTCAAAATCCTCCGCGTACAGCGGCTGCTGCTGCGCGTAGGGCGTATCCTCGTACATAGGGGCGGTATAGGCAGGCGGCGCATAGGGCAGATCCTCGGGGATGGGGGCAGGCGTGCCCCAGAGCGGTGCCGGCTGGTACACATCCTGCTCGTCCATTGGCTGCGGCTGCCACACCTGGCTGGGTGCCTGCTGCATCAGCGGGGGCATGGGTACGCCTTGGTCTGTATAAGGTGCTGCAGAAGGGGTGTAGGCCCCGGCATTATAGCCCGCGGCTTGCGGGTCATCCGCGTAGGGCAAGGCGCCCGTGTGCAGGCCATCCAGGGGATAGGCATCCTGCGGCGTGGCCACCCAATCGGCGATGGTGTTGAGGGTATTGGGGTCCATGTCCGTGTGCTCCAGGTCTTGCGCGGTCTGCTGCAGGGTGCGGGAGCGGCGGTGGCGCGTCAGCCACGAGCGCCACACCAGGTACGGCCGCCAACGGACGAACCACACCGCGTAATCCAGCACCGTGCCGCCGATAATCAGCAGCAGCACAATGCCAAGCCAATATTGTGAAAAGAAGCTGCCCATCCCGCCGGAGGAGTTGACCACGGCGTTCCAGGCGCTGTTGGCCGCGGTGCCCATCCACCCAAACAGCACATTGAACAGCCAATCCGCGAATGCGTTCACCGGGTGACCTCGGGCGTGGCCGTTGGTTCGAGCGGTGCGTCGGGCACGATTTCCACCGTAACGTACACGGCGTCCTCGCTCATATACAGGGCGTTTTGCGGCCGCTCAATCTTGACGGCGCGTATCAATGTCTCCCCCGCGCCCGCGATGTCGATGGTGCCGGAGGATACCTCCAGCATCGTCAGCGACCGCAGGAACTCGGCGGTGCCCGCGACCGACAGGTAGGAGGGCGACGCGCTGATGGAGGCCACGTGGTAGCCCGCCTTGGGCTGGCCCGATGTGATGCCGCCCAGGTTGATGTCCACCGTCTTGAGCGGATACAGGCGCTGATCCACCAGCACAGTATCCAGCAGCACCGATTCGGTGGTCACGCTGATGCGGGACGAATCCACTACCTGGCCGTTGGCGTCGTGCAGCACAAAGGGCACGGCGGTCAGTTGGGAGCCGGGCTGGGCCGTCAGGCGGGACAAATCGTATACCGCCACGCACCGTGCTACGCGCTGTACCTCCTGCCTGGGGCCGGAGATAACCACCAGCGCCGGGTCGATGCTGGGATCGGGCGCGTAAAAGCCGGCCGGGGCAGTGCCCGTCTTTTCCAACTGCACGGGCACCCTGCGCCGGGTGATATAGTCGTCCACCACCACCTTGACCTCGTTGTTGGACAGCCAGGTCACCTGGCCGTAGGTGGAGGTGGTGTTGGTGATAATGGGTAGCATCTGCTCGCCCGCGGAGGTGATGCGGGACAGGTCCACCCGCGTGTTGTAGGTGCTGGGGGTGACGGAATTATAGTAGCGCTGTGGCACTTCCACCCGCATTTGCAGGGTGCCCAGCTCCTCCAGGCCGGAGACGACCACCAGGCCGTTGCGCTGCAGGATGTCGGCATTGACCGCCGTCACCGCCACATCGGTGAATGTCTTCTCGCGGGTGAGGTTGCCGTCGTTGCTGATCAGACCGCCCCACAGCACCACCGACAGCGCGAGGCACCCCAACTTGAGCCCCCAGTTGTGCAGCACCGCTTTTTTGACACGGCTGAGGATGCTGCGCACGGAGAGCGTCTTGGTGCGGGTGTCTTCGGGCTTATTGGTCATGCTTGCGGCTCCTCCATTCCTCATATTTGCTGCGGACATATTCGATGACCTGGTTCAAGCTCATCTTCTCCTGCTTGTACAAGCCGGACAGTACGCGAGAAATGCCGTCCGCGTCCAGGTGGCGGGTCAGCTTGCCGCCCTGGGCCATGCTGATGATGCCGGTTTCCTCGGAGACAATCAGCACAATGGCGTCGGTGCTTTCGGTGACGCCCAGGCCTGCGCGGTGGCGCGTGCCCAAATCGCGGCTCAGGTTGCTCTGCTCGCTGAGGCCCAGCACACAGGCGGCGGCCAGAATGCGGTCGCCGCGGATGATGACCGCGCCGTCATGCAGGGGGGTATTGGGCTCAAAGATATTGATAATCAGCGGCCCAGATATCAACGAATCGATGGTGGTGCCGGTGTCGATATAGTCCTTCAATCCCGTCTTTTGCTCAAACACCAGCAGCGCGCCGATGCGGCGGCGCGAGAGGCTCATCAGGCTCTGGGTCACCTCGGTGATGATGCGGGTGGATTCGTCGGCGCTATCTAAAAAGCGGTCTACCTTGGCACCGCGGCCAATGCGCTCCAGCGCCCGGCGCAGCTCGGGCTGGAACAATATCAGCAGCACCAGCGAGCCATTGTTGACGATGCCAAGCAGCAGCCAGTTCAACGCCACCAGACCCAGGAAGCTGCTGATCCAGCTGACCACAATCAGCATGCCAAAGCCCTTGAGCACCTGGCTGGCGCGGGTTTCGCGCGTCAGCATAAACAGCTGATAAATCAAGAAGGCCACGATCAGAATATCCAACCAGTCCTTCAATTGAGGACGGTTGAACACATTCCAGAAGAAGGCGCTGAATTGGTCTGCAAATCTATTCAATATCGCGGCCGTCCTTTCTCGAATGCTGAATTCATTATACAACAGAAATGCTTTCAGATGAAGGTTGTCCAGGAGATTTCACACATTTTCAATAAAGTGACATCATTTTGACAAACAAACAGATTGACATATACCCCATGGGGGTATATTCTGAATGTGACCCACGAAGGAGGTAACCATGAAACAAGAAGTGTATGTGGTGGAGGGAATGTCCTGCGCGGCATGCTCATCCGCCGTTGAGCGCGTCACGGGCAAGCTGCCCGGCGTCAGCGAAAGCCAGGTCAACCTGCTGACCGGCACCATGAATATCACGTATGATGAGGCGCAGGTCACCCCGCAGCAAATCATGGACAAGGTGGCGCGCGCCGGTTTCAGCGCGCACCCGATGGTACAGGAGGAGGCTGCGGACTCTAAGGCAGAAGCCGATGATGGCGAGGCGGAACTGGCCGCCGGCCGCAGGCAGGTCATCGCGGCGCTGGCGCTGGCCGCTGTGCTGCTCTATGTGGCCATGGGGCCCATGCTGGTGGCGTCAGCACCCATGCCGGCCTTGTTCCAGATGAATCGCTACCCGGTCAACGCCGCTATGCTGCAAATGCTGCTCACCATCCCCATCTTGTGGATAGGTAGAGGCTTCTTTACGCGCGGCTTCAAGGCGCTGTGGCACCGCAGCCCCACCATGGACAGCCTGGTGGCGCTGGGCGCTTCGGCTTCCTTCCTGTTCAGCCTGGCGATGACCTTTCTCATCAGCGAGGATCCGCACCACGTGCATCATCTGTACTACGAATCAGCCGGCATCATCGTGGCGTTTGTGCTGCTGGGCAAGCACATGGAGGCGCGCAGCAAGCGCCGTACCACGGAGGCCATCCGCAAGCTGATGGAGCTGGCGCCGGACACCGCCGTGCTGGTGGCGGCTGACGGCACCGTGCGCGAGGTGCCCACCCAGCAGGTGCAGGTGAATGACACCGTGCTCATCCGCCCGGGCAGCAAGGTGCCGCTGGATGGCGAGGTCATCAAAGGTGAATCCGCCGTGGATGAATCCCTGCTGACCGGCGAGAGCATGCCGGTGGAGAAGGGCGTGGGCAGCGAGGTGATCGGCGGGTCACTCAACCAGCAGGGGGCGCTGTATGTGCGCGTGACGCGCGTGGGGCAGGATACCACCCTCAGCCGCATCGTCCGCTTTGTGCAGGATGCCCAGGGGCGCAAGGCGCCCATCTCCGGCATGGCGGACCGGGTGTCGGCCATCTTTGTGCCGGTGGTCATCGCCATTGCCCTGTTGGCATCCGCGGCCTGGCTCATCGCCGGGCAGGATTTGGCCTTTGCCGTGCGCATCCTGACCGCGGTGCTGGTCATCGCGTGCCCCTGCGCCATGGGCCTGGCCACGCCCACGGCCATCGTGGTGGGCACAGGGTTGGGCGCGGCCCACGGCATCCTGATCCGCAACGGCGAGGCGCTGGAAAAGACACACGAAAGCGACGTGGTCATCTTTGACAAGACCGGCACCGTCACCAGCGGCAAACCCGCGGTCACCCATGTGCGGGCCATCACCATGCCCGAAAGCGAGCTGCTTGCGCGCATCGCCCTGGCCGAGCAGGCCAGCCAGCACCCCCTGGCGGCGGCCTTCATCAACCGAGCGCAGGAGATGGGGGCCAACATCGCCGACCTTAGCGTCAAGGCCTTCCGCAATACGACGGGCCTGGGCATTGAGGCCGACCTGTCGGATGGTACCACCATCGCCATAGGCAATGCGCAACTGATGCAGACCCACGGGGCGGATGTAGCCCCGGTACAGCAGGAAGCGGACGATTTGGCGGCGCGTGGGCAGACGCCCATCTTTGCCGCGCAGGACGGCAAGCTGGTGGGCATGGTGGCCGTGGCCGACCAGATGAAGCCTGATGCCCCAGCCGCCATCGCGGAACTGAAGGCCATGGGCATCCGCACCATATTGCTCACCGGCGACAACGAGCGCACCGCCCAGGCCGTGGGCAATCAACTGGCCGTGGATGAGGTCATCGCGGGCGTGCTGCCCCAGGGCAAAGCCCAGGTGGTGGAGCGCGTGCGCGCCGAAGGCAAGCGGGTGCTGATGGTGGGCGACGGCATCAACGACAGCCCGGCCCTGGCCGCGGCCGATGTGGGCCTGGCCATCGGCAGCGGAAGCGACATTGCCATCGAGGCGGCTGACGTGGTGCTGATGAAGAGCGACATTCGGGACGTACCCCGTGCCATCCGCCTCAGCCGCGCCACCATCCGCAACATCAAACAAAACCTGTTCTGGGCATTCTTCTACAACAGCATCGGCATCCCGGTGGCGGCAGGGCTTCTGTATCTGTTTGGCGGCCCCCTGATGAACCCGATGCTGGCCGGGCTGGCCATGTCCCTCAGCTCGGTGTTTGTGGTGGGCAATGCCCTGCGCCTGAGGAGGACCAAGCTATGAGTGACAAACACACCTACCGAGACGACGCGCAGCACCGCGCCCTCATTAACCGGCTCAGCCGCATCGAGGGCCAGGTGCGCGGTGTCAAAAACATGGTGGAGAACGATGCCTACTGCATCGACATCCTCAACCAGGCGGCGGCCATCCGCTCTGCCCTCAACGCCTTCAGCGCCGTGCTGCTGGAGCAGCACCTGCGCAGCTGCGTCAAGGCGGGCATTGGCCGCGGGGAGGAGGATGTGATTGAGGAACTGGTGGACACCATCAAAAAGCTGACCAAATAATCAACACAACGAGGAGGATATCATATGACCACATTGCAGGTACCGGATATGCACTGCGAGAACTGCGTGCGCCGCATCACCGAGGCGCTGACCAGGGAAGGGCTGACCTTCCAGGTGAACCTGGATCAGAAGACCGTCCGGGTGGACGGTGACGCGCAGGCCGTCGCCGCCGCTGTGGAGGCGCTGGACGACCTGGGCTTTGAAGCGAAGGCATAACAACCGGCCATACAAAAGAGGCTCCCGCGCGACGCGGGAGCCTCCATGTTATCAGGGGATTAATAGTTGGTCAGGTTGTACATCTCGATGGCGTCATTGGCCAGGGTGGTCAGCTTGGTGACTGCTTCCTCGGGGGACAGGCCCTGGAGGAACACTTCCTCGGTGACGTCTTCCACGTACTGGCGCACTTCGGGGAACACGCTCAGCAGGGAGCCTACGTACTCGGGGCCGGAGGCATGCAACTGGTCAAGCGCCGTCTGGAACTGGGGATAGTTGGCAATGTTCTCCTTGAAGGTCTCGGTGTCGTGGGCCTTCATGTTGATGGGGAAGTAGCCGGTCTTGGCGTTCCAGGTGGCCTGGTTTTCGGGGTTGATCATGTACTGCACAAACTCCCAGGCGGCATCCATCTTCTTTTCGTCGCCGGAGTTGACCATCCACAGCGTACCGCCGCCGGTGGAGACGCCGCCCTGGTCACCTTCGTTGACATAGGGGAAGTAGGCGGTGCCCACTTCAAAGCTGTCGCCCACGTTGGCCAGCACACCGGCCAGGTTGGCGGTGGAGGCCAGGAAGATGGCGGTCTTGCCCGCTACGAAGGCCGCGCGCGCCTGGCTGGTGCCGCCGCGCTCGATGTAGGAGGTATAGGGGCTCTCGGAAATCTTCTTCCACATGTTGAACAGGTCCAGCGCCGCGCCGTTCTCGTCAAAGGCAACAGCCGTGGCGTAGGATTCGCGCCCGTTGCCGTTGTTAACATACTGGCGGCCCATCTTACCAGTCCACTGCTCGAAGAACCAGCCGTAGTTGGAGAACAGGAAGCCCGCGCGGTCCAGCTTGCCATCCTTGTCAAAGGTGGCCAGCTTCTCGGCGATGGCCAGGATGCCGTCGACCGTGGTGGGCACTTCGGTGATGCCGGCCTCGTCAAAGGCGGTCTTGTTGTAGTACATCAGGGGGGTGGAGCAGTTGAAGGGCATGGAGTTGATCACGCCGTCAATGGTGTAGTAGGCCAGCAGGTTGGGCTCGATGACCGATACATCAAAACCGGTTTTGTCGATGTAGGTCTGCACCGGCACCATCTTCTGGGAATCGATGATGAAGCGGGAGCCGATTTCGTAGCTCTGCACGATATCAAACGGCAGCGCCTCACCCATGCTGGTGGCCTTCAGTTTGTTGATGGCATCGTCATACTCGCCCTGATACTGGGCGTCGACTTCGATTTTGTCCTGAGAGGCGTTGAAGGATTCGACCATGGAGGCGATGACTTCCGCATTTGTGCCGCCCAGAGAGTACCAGAACACCACTTTTGTCTTCTCGCCCTCCGCCAGTGCGCTGAACGCGGACACGCACATCAGGACAGCCAGAAGGATTGCGACCAGTTTCTTCATGTTGTCTCCTTTCAATCTTGGCTATATTCAATCGCCGTTCGGCGATAAGCCCTACCCTTTGACGGCGCCGGCCATCAGGCCGTTAATCAGCTGCTTTTGCATGAACACAAAGATGGACAGTGAGGGAACCAGCACCACCACCACGCCGGCCATCATCAGGCCGATTTGCTCTGAGTCGATGTCATACAGTTGCGAGATACCGATTTGCACCGTGCGAACCTTGTCGGAGTTGGTGACCAGCAGCGGCCACAGGTATTGGTTCCACTGCTGGAGGAATACGTATGCCCCCAGCGCCCCCAGCGCCGGACGCGCCAGCGGAATGACGATGGTGGCCAGAAAACGCCAGTTGCTGCAGCCGTCCAGTTTGGCGGCCTCGTGCAGTTCCTTGGCGAAGGTGAGGTAGTTCTGACGCATCAAAAAGATGCCCATCGCCGAGCACGCGTAGGGCAGAATCATCGCCCGGTAGGTGTCCAGCCAGCCCCAGCGCGAGACGGTCAGGTAGTTGGCGATGATGGTGGCCTCCCAGGGCACCATCATGGTGGCCAGGATGCAGATAAACACCACATTGCGCCCGCGGAACTGCAAAAAGCTGAAGGCGAAGGCCGCCATGGAGCAGGTGATCATCTGAAGGATGGTGACCGACCCCGCCACGATGAAGGAGTTGATGATTTGCCGCGGAATGGCCGTCTTGGTAAACACATGGCTGTAGGAGACAAAATCCATGCGCGTGGGAATCAAGCGGGAATACAGCTCGTCGGCTGGCATGCCGCTCATCATGAAGGTGTAAATCAGCGGCAGCATAATCATCAGCACCAGCGGCAGGTTGAGGCCGATGCGTAGCAGCGCGCCCAGCGCGTTCTTCTGTCGGCGGGTGAGTGTTGCCTGGCTCATTGGTAATGCACGCTCCTTTTCTCGGCGCGAAACTGCAGCAGCGTAATCACCATGATGATGATAAACAGCACGATGGAGCGTGCCGCTGCCGAGCCAAAGCGGAAGTTGCGAAACGCGTCCAGATAAATGGAGTATACGATAACGTTGGTCGTCTCGTTGGGGCCGCCCGACGTCAACAGGCGAACCTGTGTAAAGCTTTGGAACGCGCTGATGATGTTGATGATAATCTGGAAAAACAGCGTGGGGGAGAGGCTGGGCAGCGTGATGTGGCGCTGCTGGCGCCAGTAGCCCGCGCCGTCGATGGCGGCGCTTTCGTACAGCTCGTCGGGTATGTTGCGCAGCCCGGCCGAGATAAAGATGAAGTTGATGCCGCTGGCCAGCCAGATGGAGATGACGCAGATGATGGGGAATGCCCACGCCGGGTCATTCAGCCAGTTGACACGCGTGCCGGCCAGGCGGTTGACCAACCCGATGGAGGGGTGGAAAATCATCTTAAAGCTCATCGCCGCGGCGGCGGAGGCGATGGCGATGGGCATGGCGTAGATGGCGCTGGCGAAGGCACGGCCGGGGAACTTGCGTGCCGTCAGCAAGCTGGTGGTCAGCCCCACCAGCAGGCTGCCAAACGCGACAAAAAATACGAACCGCACGGTGACCCACATGCTGTTCCAGAAGGAGGCGGCGTATTTGCCCGTTAGTATATCCAGGTAGTTTTGCAGGCCGTAAAACACCTTGGGCTCGCCGTATTTATTGGTGAGAAAGGTGCTCAGGTGAACGGTCTTGAAGAAGGGATAATAGAGAAATACAACAAAAACCACCAGTGCTGGCAATAAGAAAAGCCACGGCTCGATGGTTTCGTACAGAGGTTTTTTTCTGCGGCTCGTGGCAGCTTTCATGCGAGTCATTTGTTCTCCTGACGTTAAAAATCCGGATGGAGGCTTCATTTGACATTTTCTGTAACTGTGTCCATCTTACCAACCGAGGGGTCTGCTGTCAAGATTGGATGACCTATTGCAGGCAGCTCAATCGCAATATTTCACAATATTTTACGCGAATTTCACAATAGA
>CALNAU010000093.1 GCA_937874275.1 uncultured Clostridia bacterium
GCGCTATATGAAGGGCGACATGAAGGGCGCGCTGGAGGCGCAGTTCCTGCTCTCCCGCCTGCGCATCGCCACCAACCTGGGCACCTTCCCCGTGGTCATCAAGGAAGGGCTGCGCCTCATCGGCCACGAGGCGGGCGACTGCCAGGCCCCCATTTTGCCGCTCAATGACGCGCAGCGTGACAAGCTCAAAATCGTGCTGCAGGAGATTGGCCTGATGCCCGCCTGATCCCGTTCGACCATTTGATGTCCGACCATCCCTGTCCGACACCCCATCCCCATGAACCAAATGGATTCGGCGGTTTTCGCCGGGCCATGAAGGGAAAATCCCATACAAATATAGGAGGTACCCCGCATGAAACGTATCCTGTCCTGCCTGTTGGTGGCCATCATGCTGCTGACGGCCATGCCTGTCCTGGCCCAGGAGGAAGCCGTGTTTGTCTTCGCGGCCCCCTTCAAGGTAACCCAGTGGGATCCCCAAAACGAAAACAAGACCATGATGTATTCCCTGTCCAAACTGACCTACAACTCCCTGGCCGCGCTAACCCCTGAAAACAAGATTGTGCCCGAGCTGGCCACGGAGTGGAGCACCTCGGAAGACGGCCTGACCTGGACTTTCAAGCTGCGCGAAGGCGTCAAGTTCCACAATGGTGAGGACTTCAACGCCGAAAGCGTCATCGCCACCATGACCCGCATGATCGACCGCCCCGAGCTGGTGCAGGCTTCCTTCTGGAAGACCCTGAAGGCCGTGGAAAAGGTTGACGACTATGAAGTCAACTTTGTCCTCAGCGAGCCCTGGGGCGCCCTGATGACCCAGCTGTGCGACACCCCCATGCTGCCCGCTAAGGCGCTGGGTGAGATGGGCGACCAGTTCTTTGTGGTGGATGGCGGTCATGTGCCCGCCGGCACCGGCCCCTGGAAGGTTGACAAGTGGCTGGCGACCAGCGGCGACGCCGAGTTTGTCCGCAATGAAGAATATTGGGATTGGGGCGACCAGAAGAGCAACATCGATCGCGTCATCTACAAGGCCGTCAACGGCCTGAAGGCCGGCGACCTGCAGATGATCGATGCCGTGCCCGTGGAAGAAGCCGAAGCCCTCAAGAACGAGCAGGGCATCACCGTGCAGGACATCCTGGGCACCTCTATCATCCACATGGGCTTCCGTACCAAGCCCCTGACCGACGAATACCGTGTGTTTGAGGACATCAACGCCCGCCTGGCCGTGCATCACGCCATCGACCGCGCCGGCATTGTGGAGTTTGTCGCCGGCGGCGGCAAGCCCTCCGATTGGCCCTGCCCGGACACCGTGCTTGGCTATGACGCTGAAAAGGCTGCCGTGCCCGAGTGGACCGAGGACTACAAGCTGGCCAAGGAATACCTGGCCAAGACCAATTACCAGGGCCAGACCATCCGCTTCATCGTGCCCACCGGCGTATTCGCCCGCAGCAAGGAAGTAGCCCAGGTTATCGAATCCAACCTGACCGAAGCCGGCTTCAAGGTGAACATGGAAATCATGGAGAACGCCACCTTCCAGTCCGAGCGCGCCAGCGGCAACTATGACCTGTACCTGCAGCGCTACCCCTTCCCCGGCGGCGATCCCGACAGCGTGGTCACCCTGCGCTGGCTCAACGACGCCCACAAGTCCGGCTACGTCAATGAGGAGCTCAACGCCAAGATTCTGGAAGCAAAGCGCGAATCCGACCCCGTGAAGCGCGAGCAGCTGCTCAAGGAAATGTTTGCCATTGCCTGGGAAGTGCAGGCGCCCCACATGGCCGTGTACCAGCAGGTAACCACCGTGGCCTACCGCAGCGATGTGCAGGGCCTGCGCATGCGCGCTGACAACGTGTTTGACTACTCCCGCGTGTACTACGCGAAATAATCGCCCAAACCCTATTGCCGGGGAGGCGCCGCGGCGCCTCCCCGGGCAATTCGAAGCTACCCGCGTAAGGAGGGGATCCTGCTTTGCTGAAGTTCATCGCGAAGCGCCTGTGGCACACCGTCTTTGTGCTGATTGGCGTAACCATCCTGACCTTTCTGCTGCTCAAGCTCACCTCGGGCTCGCCCGCGCGGCTGCTGCTGGCGGACACCGCCACCGAAGCCCAGGTGCTGGCCAAGGAGCAGGAAATGGGCCTGCACGATCCGCTGTACATTCAATACTTCCGGTATATCTGGGGCGTACTGCAGGGGGATCTGGGCACCTCGTACTTCTTTAAGGTGCCCAACGCTCAGCTGATATTTGCCAGCTTGCCGGCAACCGGCTACCTGACGCTGGTGGCCATGCTGATTGCGCTGGTCATTTCCATCCCGCTGGGCATCATCGCAGGCATGAAACGCGGGTCATTCACCGACTTGATTGCCATGTTCTTCGCGCTGCTGGGCCAGTCCATTTCGGGCGTGGTGCTGGGGTTGATTTTCATGCTGGTGTTCGCGGTCAACCTCAAGTGGCTCCCCTCCATGGGCTATGGCGGGCTGGCGTTTGTCATCATGCCCGCCACCTCACTGGCCATGCAGATGGCGGCGCTCATCACCCGTATGCTGCGCTCGGGCATGGTGGATGTGCTGCAGGAGGACTACATCACCGCCACCTATGCCAAGGGCATCAGTCGGCGCGAGATTGTGACCAAGTACGCGCTGCGCAACGCCATCCTGCCGGTCATCACCATCGTTGGCCTGCAGGTGGGCACCTTCCTGGGCGGCGCCATCGTCACCGAGCAGATTTTCACCTGGCCGGGCATCGGGTCTCTGACTGTTCAGGCTATTGGCAACCGCGATTTCTCGCTGGTTCAGTCCATACTCCTGATTATTTCCGCGCTCTTTGTGGGCATCAACCTGCTGGTGGACATCATCTACACGCTGGTTGACCCGCGGATGAGCTTCAATTAAGGAGGCAAGCTATGAGCAGACAAGAACTATGGCGGCGTATGAAACGGTCCAAATTCTTCATGATTGGCGCCGTGCTGGTCATCCTGATTATTCTGTTGTCGGTCTTCGCCAACCAGATTTCGCCCTTTGACCCGCTTCGGCAGAACCTGCGCAGCCGTCTGAAGGCGCCCACCGGCGAGTGGAGCAACTACCTGTTTGGCGGCGACGCCATGGGCCGGGACATCTTTTCCCGCCTGCTGGTCGGCAGCCAGGTATCGCTGCAGATTTCCTTCACGGTGGTGTTCCTCACGGCCGCTATCGGCACCATTCTGGGCATCGTGGCCGGCTACTTCGGCGGCTGGGTGGATACCGTTATCATGCGGTTCTCAGACATCCAGGTGTCCATCCCCCCGATGGTGTTGGCCATCGCGGTCATGGCGGTGCTGGGCAACAGCATCATCAACCTGATTGCCGTGTTGGTCTTTACCAGGTGGGTGCAATACGCGCGTGTGGTACGCGGCAGCGTGATGATGATCCGCAATACCGATTTCATCCGCGCCTCCACGGTGCTGGGCAGCAGCAAGCTGCGCATCATGTTCACGCAGATACTGCCCAACGTGCTGACCTCGCTGATCATTGTGATGAGTCAGGAGTTCGGCCGCACCATCATGACCGAGAGCGCGCTGTCGTTCCTTGGCCTGGGCGTTCCGCCGCCCGCCCCCAGCTGGGGTGTGATGATTGCCGAGGGCCGCGAATACCTGTCCACCGCCCCCTGGGTGGTGCTGGTGCCCGCCATGGCCCTGATGATCGCGGTGCTCGCGTTCAACTTCCTGGGGGACGGCGTGCGCGACGTGCTCGACCCCAAGAACAAGAACTGACGGCCGGGTGAAAGGAGCATTGACTTTGCAGCCATTATTAGAAGTAAAGGATCTACATGTCAAATACGAAACCGGCCGTGCCGTGGCCCATGCCCTCAACGGGGTCAACCTGACCATCGCCCGCGGCGAAGCGCTGGGCCTTGTGGGTGAATCAGGCGCCGGCAAGACCACCACTGCGTTGGCCACCCTCAACCTCATCGCCCAGCCTGCGGGCAAGCGCACCGGCGGTGACGTGCTGTTTGAAGGCAAAAGCGTGTTTGAGATGAGCACCAAGGAACTCATGTCCATGCGCGGGTCCAAAATCGCCATGATATTCCAAAACCCGCTCACTTCGCTCAACCCGGTGTTCACCGTGGGCGAGCAGATTGGCATGGTACTGCGCAAGCACCGCAATGCCTCCAACAAGGAGGCGCTGGCCGAAGCCGGCAAGCTGCTGGAGGTCGTCGGCATCCCCGCAGCCCGTGTGAACGAGTATCCGCACCAGTTTTCCGGCGGCATGCGCCAGCGCGTGGGCATCGCCGCGGCATTGGCGTGCAACCCCGCCCTGCTGATCGCGGACGAACCCACCACAGCGCTGGACGTCACCATCCAGGCCCAGATTCTGGAGCTGATCAAGGAGCTGCTGACCAAGTACTCCAGCTCCCTGCTGATGATTACCCACAACCTGGGCATCATCGCCGAAATCTGCCAGAATGTTGCCGTCATGTACGCCGGGCGCATCGTGGAATACGGCACGGTGGAAGAGGTGTTCAACACCCCGCTGCACCCTTATACCATCGGCTTGTTCGGCTCCATCCCCAAGCTGGAAGGCGAGCGGGAGCGCCTGGTCTCCATCCCCGGGATGGTGGCCAACCCCGAGCACCTGCCCAGCGGGTGTGCCTTCCACACGCGGTGCGACCGCTGCATGGAGGTGTGCAAATCCGAGGTTCCGCAGATGGTGCGCATCAACGACCACCATTACGTAGCCTGTCATGCTGTTACAGGAGGGCAAGCCAGTGACAACAGCTGAGAGAAAGCCCCTAATTCGAATCAAGAACCTCAAAAAGCACTTCAAGCTAAAGAGCGGGGCCAAGCTGCACGCCGTGGACGGCCTCAACTTTGATATCTTCCCCGGCGAGACGCTGGGGCTGGTGGGTGAGTCGGGCTGCGGCAAGAGCACGGTCGGTAATGTGCTGATGCGCCTGCTGCCCGCCACGGAAGGCGAAATGCACTTTGAAGGCAAGAACGTGTTTGCTGCCACCGGCAAGGAGAAGCTGGCGTTCTGCCGCAAAATGCAGCTCATTTTCCAGGATCCCTATTCCTCGCTCAACCCACGCAAGACCGTGCGCTCCATTTTGATGGAGGCCTACAAAATCCACGACCTGGCCAGCGGCGAGGAGCTGGACCGCATCATCCGCGAGCTGTGCGAGGATACCGGCATCTCCGAGGATATGCTGAGCAAGTATCCCCACGAGCTGGACGGCGGCAAGCGCCAGATTGTGGGCATCGCACGCGCGCTGTCGCTGTCGCCCAAGTTCATCGTGTGTGACGAGCCGGTGTCGGCGCTGGACGTATCCATCCAGGCCACCATCATCAACCTGCTGATGGACCTGCAAAAGAAGCGCGACCTGAGCTACCTGTTCATCTCCCACGACCTGAGTGTCGTGCGGCATATCTCCAACCGCATCGCCGTGATGTACCTGGGGCAGATCATTGAGCTGGCCGAGACTGACAAAATCTTCAGCAACGCCCTGCATCCCTACACCATCGCGCTGCTCAGCGCCGTACCCAAGGTCAAAATCGGCAAAAAGGTCAAGCGCATCGTGCTCAAGGGCGATGTGCCCAGCCCCGTCAACCCCAGCAATGTGTGCCGCTTCGCGCCGCGCTGCTGGATGGCCAAAGACATCTGCTCCCAGCAGGCGCCCGAATACCGCGAGGTGGAACCCGGCCACTATGTCGCCTGCCACTTCTATGAGGAAAGCCACGCCAAGGCGGCGGAGATTCAGGGCAGCGTATAGCGCGCCGCCATGACCCAAGGAGGATACATGAACACCACCCCCATCATCACCGAGATGCAGGTCATCCCGGTAGCGGGCTACGACAGCCTGCTGCTGTCCCTGTCCGGCGCGCACGCGCCGATGTTTGCACGCAACTTGGTTGTCCTCAAG
>CALNAU010000094.1 GCA_937874275.1 uncultured Clostridia bacterium
ACCCCTCTTCTCCTATTTCCATGTATTTCGGCCTATACTTCATTCTATAAATAATATTTAGCCGTCGCATCCCTACGAAACAATTTCGCTCTGCAGCTCGAAAAGCACTTGACAGCCGCCCGAAACCATGTTACCTTACCTAAGCGTTCTTGCGGTCATGGCGGAATTGGCAGACGCGCTAGATTCAGGTTCTAGTGAGCAATACGCTCATGGAGGTTCAAGTCCTCTTGACCGCACCAGTAAACCCCTGAAGATTTCTTCAGGGGTTTGCTTTTTTATTTGGCCAAGGATATGTCTGGCAGTTTATTGAGTTCTTTGCTGGGAAGTTGAACCTTGATTATACTAATCATCTCTTGATGTAATAGTATCCGCCCCGCAGATATCAGTCTGGCGGGGGCGGGTACTATCAATTTGGTTTACAAGAATTACAGGTCCTTCACTTGCGTCTTCTTCACCTCATACCCCATCTTGGTGATGCTGTTCTGGATGTCCTCCACCGTCACCTTGCTGTCATCAAAGTCCAGTCGGACTTTGCTGGCGTTGAAGAGGACGTGGACGGAATCGTTGTTCACGCCGTCCAGGGCTTTGACAGCCTTTTCAATCTTGAGGACGCAGGAGGGGCAGGCCAGGGTGTCCAGTTGTAATGTCGCTTTTTTCATGGTGATTCTCCTTCACGTTAATCGTTTATTTGTTGTTCAGCATAGTTTCGTGGTATGTCGTCCGTGCGGAGGCGTTGGTTCGTGCTGGCTCAATCATACACCTTTGGCCGATCGTACAACAGCTTGGTTTCGTCATCGGTTGGTCTCGTCATCATCCTCATCCATCCGCCATGGGTTATCCGCATCGGCCCACAAGCCGGGCGCTACACGCCGCGCAGCTTGTAGCGCAGCAGGCGCATGCCGTTGAGGATGACCACCAGAATGCTGCCCTCGTGCACCAGCATGCCGATGGACATGTTCATCCAGTCGCTGAAAAACACACTGAAAAGCAGCACCAGCACCACACCCACAGCGATGAGGATATTTTGGCGCATGTTGCGGGCGGTGGCCTTGACCAGGCCCAGCGCGTGGGGCAAGCGGCTGAAGTCCGAGTTCATCAGCACCACATCGCTGGTTTCGATGGCGACGTCCGTGCCGCTGCCCATGGCGATGCCAATCTGCGCCAGGGCCAGGGAGGGGCTGTCGTTCACACCGTCACCCACGAAGGCGATGATGTGGCCCTTGTCTTTGAGCTGCTGAATGTAGGCGGACTTGTCCTCGGGCAGCATATGGCCGTGCGCCTCGGTCAGGCCCAATTCGCTGGCCACCAGGTCCACCGTGCCCTGGTTATCGCCGGAGAGCACCACCAGGTTGCGCACACCCAGCTTTTTCAGCCTATCCAGGCTTTCCTTCACGCCGGGACGAATCTGATCGCGCACGCCCATCAGCGCCTTGAGTTCACCATCCACGGATGTCAGCACGATGGAGTTGCCGTTGCGCTGGAAGGCATCAATATCGGCCAGCGCCTTCTCGCTCAGCAGGACGCCCTCCTGCGCCATCAGGGCCACATTGCCCACGGCGATGCGCTTGCCGTCCACCAGCGCGGTGATGCCGCCGCCCTTTACAACCTCGGTCTGCTGCACCTCGTGGGGTGCGGTCTCGCCCAGGTATTCCACGATGGCGCGCGCCAGGGGATGGTCGGACTGCTTTTCCACCGCGGCGAGATAGGCCATGGCATCTTCCCCATCCGTGGTGTACAGCACGCGGTCGGCCACCTTGGGCGTGCCGGCCGTCAGCGTGCCGGTCTTGTCAAACACCAAGGTATCCAGGCGGCTGAAGTCGTGAATCACTTCGCTGCCCTTGAGCAGGATGCCGTGGCGCGCGCCGTTGCCGATGCCGGCCACGTTGGATACAGGCACACCAATGACCAGGGCACCGGGGCAGCCCAGCACCAGGATGGTAATGGCCAGCTCCACATTGCGTGTGATGAGCCACACGATGGCGCCCAGCGCCAGCACCGCGGGGGTGTACCACTTGGCGAAGCGATCGATGAAGCGCTCGGCCTCGGACTTGGCGTCCTGCGCCTGCTCCACCAGCTCGATGATTTTGCCGAAGGTCGTGTCCTCGCCCACGCGGTCGGCGCGGATTTGGATGGTGCCGTTATCCACGATGGTGCCGGCGAACACCTTGGCGTCCTTCTCCTTGCCCGCGGGCACGGGCTCGCCGGTAATGGATGCCTCGTTGATGTAGGCCTCGCCCGTCAGCACCGTGCCATCCACGGGCACCTTGGCCCCGGTCTTGACCAGCAGGACGTCGCCCACATCCACATCGTCTATCTCCACTTCCTCAAACTCGCCGGAAGCCATGAGCTTGAGCGCGCTTTCGGGGGCCATCTCGGTCAGCTCGCGGATGGCACTGCGCGTTTTGTTCAGCGTGCGCTGCTCCAGAAAGTCACCGAACAGGAATAGGAAGGTGACCACCGCCGACTCCTCATAGTTGCCGATCAGCAGGGCGCCGATAACCGCGATGGTGACCAGCACGTCGATGCTGACCACCTTCACGCGCAGCGCCTGGAAGGCCTGGATGGCGATGGGGGCCGCGCCCAGCACGGAGGCAATCATCAGCGCCCAGGTGGCGATGGTCTCCTGCCCAAATGCATAGTGGGCGGAATAGGCGATGACCAGCAGCGCCGCGCTGATCCAGGTAATCGGGCGCTTTTTGCTCAGTATCCAGCGTAACATGGGGTGCCTCCTTATCCGGTGTATGCCCGGTCCATCTCGGACAGCATCTGGTACACCGCTTCATAACTTTCGCACACATCATTAGGCACGAGGTAGTTGTTGGTCACCTGCCGCAGCTGGGCAAACTCCTCATCCAGCGCGGGCAGCCGGGTGCGCACCGCCTTGGCCTTGGTGATGACGCTTTCCGCCAGGGCGCGCACCTGGTGGAACTCCGGGTGATGCTCGCCGTGCACCCGGTCCACAATGGGGACGTACAGGGCCAGCGTCTTCAGGTTCTTTGCCTTGGCCCGGTGAAATGCTTCTG
>CALNAU010000095.1 GCA_937874275.1 uncultured Clostridia bacterium
GCGGGCAGGCATTCCTCCATGCCCTCAAACTCGTAGGACAGCCAGCCGTCGTACCCGGCCTCGCGCAGCCTGTCCACACACCAGGCGATGGGCACCACGCCGTGGCCGGCCACCGTGCCGCGCAGGTAGCCGCCGCTGCGGCTTTTAAACCACCCCTCGCCCGGGTCGCGGGCCCAAGGCGGCTGGTAGAGAAAATCCTTGGCGTGCACATGCACGGCGTAGGGCGCCGCGATGGGCACCGCGTGCACCGCCGGTTCGTCCGCGCACAGGAAGTTGCCCATGTCAATCAGCCAGCCGTAGTTGGGGTGATCCACCGCGCGGATCAGCGTCTCCACCCGGTGGGCATCCTGCAGGATGTAGCCATGGTTCTCAGTGCAGGTGCGGATGCCCAGCCCCTGCGCGTACTCGGCTACCTCGCGGATGGGGCCCTTGATTTTGTCCACCGCCATGCGCCAGTCCACCCCCTCGGGCAGGGACCAGGCGGCGTCGTGGCGCAGCACGCCCGCGCCCAGCAGCTTGGCGATGTCCACCTGCCGCTTCACGCGCGCAATTTCCTCGGGCCCGCGGTTGAGGAAGTCGGCGCCCACGGTATAGGCGATGATGGTCAGGCCAATCGCCTCGCAATGCGCGCGAATTTCGCGGGCCAGGGCCTCCGGGCTGTCGGCCTGCTGCACGTCCAGGTTGAGGTCGATAAACTCGATGCCGTCATAGCCCATGCGCCGGGCGATATTGCACACGTCCAGGTAGTTGGCCTTGGTCTGGCTCATGTACTTGGCAAAGCTGTAGCTGCTGACGCCGATTTTCATTTGGCCGCCTCCGCAAACCGCTCGCGCAGGTAGCGCACGGCGGCCTCGATATCGCGCACGGGCTGGTCGCCCACCTCGCGCTCGATGGTCAGGAAGCCCTTGTAGCCGATATCCCGCAGCGCCTGCAGGTAGCGGTTAAAGGGCACGTCGCCCTCGCCCAGGGGCAGCTCGATGAAGGCGGCGTCGGTCACCGCGTCTTCAAAGGCGATGCCGTAGATGAGCTCCGGGTCCTTGTCAAACAGCTTGCGGCCATCCTTGGCGTGGGTGTGCACGATGTATTTCTTAAGCGTGTGCACCGCGCGCACCGGGTCGTCGCCGGTCACCATGACCAGGTTGGCCGGGTCCAGGTTGACGGCAACGCCGGTGGAGTGGAGCGAATCCAGGAAGCCGCACAGCGTCTGCGCGGTCTCCGGCCCCGTCTCCACCGCGAAGTGTGCGCCCATGCTGTCGGCGTAGGCGGCCAGCTCGCCGCAGGCCTGCTGCATGATGGCGTAGCGGGGGTGCTTTGCGTCGCTTGGCACCACGCCGATGTGGGTGGTAACGATGTCGGTCTCCCACTCCTTGGCCAGGTCCAGGATGCGCTTGGAGTCGTCAATCAGCTGCGGGTTTTTCTTCGGGTCGCCAAAGCCATGGCCCAGGTCGCCGCACACCGCCGAGATGGTCAGCCCACGGTCCTTCACCATGCGCAGAAACTCTGCCCGGCCTGCGGGCGGCAGCTTCTTGGGCGACAGCTCGCCGTGGGTGGCGTATACCTGCAGGCCCTCCACGCCCATGTCGCGGATGGCGTCCAGCGCCTTGGGGGTGGGCAGCCGCAGGGATTCCAGGATGATGCCGATGGGGAATATGGACATGTCGGTCTCCCTTCTGTCATTGGCCCAGCGGGGCGCACGCGCGCGCCCGGCTGTCAGGTTGTGTATACCAAATCAAGCCGTCCCAATCCTGAACGAACACCTGAACGCACGGATGGGGAGAGGATGTTCGATGGCTCCGCGAAGCCGAAAGAGCGATACGTAGCGGCGCTACGTTGAGCGAGAAGGGCAAAGCGGAGACGCGAAAAGACCTACCCATCAAAGCGTTCAGGTTTGCGTTGAGGATTACAGGCAGAAATGCATCATGCGCAGCACTTCGAAATAGTCGTCATGGCGGAAGCGCAGCGTGTGCTCGTCCACCACCTCCATGCCGGGGTAAAAGCTGCTGCGCCGCGTCTTGATGTGCTCCTTGTGCACAATCTCCACCTCAAAGTGCTTGGGCAGCGGGAACAGGCAATCGGCCTTGGGGCGCTTGACGCCCTCGCGCACGGCCTCGCGGATTTGGCGCAGCGCCTCCTCCGGGTGGATGGAGCGCACCGCGCCGCCCATGCCCTCGTTGACGGGCACCACCACGGTGTTGGGGCTCTTTTCCTTCATCCAGTCGCACAGGCCTTTGTCCCCCGTGACGGCGTAGACGGGCACGCCCTCATAGGCCGCAATCATGGCGTTGAGCATGAGCTCGCTTGCGTATTCGCCGTTGATGATCAGCCGCGCCAGCTGCGTGGTCATGGTGTGGGCCAGGGGGTTGGTATCACGGCCCGCGGCGTTGTGGTAGCCGGTCATCACCGCGCCGTCAAAGCTGCCGTCCAGCCCCAGCATCATGCTGTAGGGGTGGCCGCCCCAGCCGCGGATAATCTGCGCGTAGCGAGGCAGGCCGCGCGGGTCGATGTTGCGGGCACTGTCGTGCGCGTCCTTCACCAGCACCTGGTCGTAGCCACTGTCGTGGGCGCCCTCACAGGCGGCGGCCACCTCGCGGGTCATCTGGTCGGCAAAGTAACGCCAGTCGGCGTGGTTCTTCTCGGTCTCGTTCCAGTTGGTGATGCCGCAGGTGCCCTCGATGTCCGCGCTGATAAACAGTTTTTTCATGTATATGCCTCCACAAATATTATCCTCTTACAGGGGCAAATCCCGCCCCGAAAACCACCGCATGCCGACCAGCAAAAAGAGTACGGCCAGGGCAGGCAGCACCAGCAGCGCCGCCTCCGGCCTGCCAGCCGTCAGGGCCGGCACGTCAAACAGCGAATAAAAGCTGAGGTAGCGCACAAAGCCAGGCACCTCGCGCAGGCGGCTGACCAGGCCGATGACCAGCAGCAATCCGCACAGCAGCAGCCCGGCCCGCCTGGCGCGCCTGCCCTCATCCATGCCGCAGCTGAGCATCAGGCACAGGCTGCCAATCGCCGCGTACAGCAAAAACAGCCCCAGGTGCAATTGCGCCAGCCACAGCGGCTGCAGGGCGCCGGGCTGCAGCACCAGCGCGGCCACCGCCGCCGCCAGCGCCGGTATCACCGTGAAGATGGCCATGCATGCCAACAGCACCGCCCACTGGGTGAGCACATGCGTGCCGCGCCGCCGGGGCATGGCCAGCCAGTAGGTCATCTCCCCCGTGGCCACCTGCGCCGCCATCAGCCGGGCGGCCAATACCGCGGCCAGCACCGTGCCCAGCGCAGGCAGCAAAAAGCCGTGCAGCAGCGCGCCCAGGTGCGCCAGCAGCGAGGCGCTGCCGCCCACGCCAAACAGGGTGAACACAGCGGGCGACTGCGCGCGGGCATCGGCCAGCGCCAGGATATGCGGCTCCTCGTACAGCAGCACTGCCCCCACCGACAGCAGCGACGCCATCGCCGAAAACAGCAGCGTGATGGTCAGCTGCTTTCTGAGTTGAAAGGCGAACAGCATGCGGCTCATCATACCAAGTCCCCCCCGAACGCGCGCAGGAAGCTGCTCTCCAGCTCCTCGCGCCCGCCCACCAAGTCCAGCACCGTGTACTTGGTCAGGGTCTTGAGCAGCACCTGGGGGCTGGCCGGCACGGCCACAATCACCCGGTTGCGCAGCAGCTCCACCCCGGTCTCCCACTCCTGGGCAAAGGCGGCGGCCTGGCTGATATCCTCAAACGTGATGTGGTACACCTTCTGCCGGGTATAGGTCAGCGCGCGGGCGGGCTGCACCGTGACCAACCGGCCGCCTCGGATGATGCCAACCCGGTCGCAGCAGCGCTGCACCTCCTCAAACACGTGGGAGGTCATGAAGATGGTCTTGCCGGCCTGGCGCTCCTCCTCAATGAGGTCGAGCACGGCGTTTCGGGCATTGGGGTCCAGCCCCGCGCAGGGCTCATCCAGCAGCAGAATCTTCGGGTCGTTTAAAAACCCCAGCAGCAGCACCACCTTGCGCCGGTCGTCCGGCGCCATGTAGGCCCAGTCGCCCAGGGGGTTGAGGTCCAGCCGCTCCATCAGCTTCTGCATGCGCTTGCGGTAGGTATCGCCGCGCGCGGCGCTCATAAGGCGGATAAACCGGTCGCCCGTGGTGCGCGCGGGCAGGCGCGCGTCGCGCGGCACAAAGCCGATGTCCTGCATCAGCACGTGCCGCTTTGAAAAGCAATCCATCCCGCGGATGCTCACCTCGCCATCATCGGGGCGGATGAAGCCCATCAGCAGGCTCAGCGCGGTGGATTTGCCCGCCCCTGCCGGCCCCAGCAAGCCAAAGGCCTGCCCCTGCTCCACCTCGATGGACAGGTCAAACAGGCCATTATCCTCGTCAAATGCCTTGGTGGCGTGACGGAAGCTTATCTCAGCCATCCGCGTTCCTCGGCTGTTTGAGGGCCAGGCGGCGCCTGGCGTCCTCCGCCAGCAGGCGGTAGATCACCGCGAACAGCGGGATAAACAGCAGCATGCCGGCGATGCCCATGATGCCGCCGCCCACCGTCACCGCCACCAGCACCCAGATAGAGGGGATGTCGATGGCGTTGGACAATATGCGCGGGTAGATGAGGCTGCCCTCCAGCTGCTGCACGATGAAGTACATCAGCAAAAACCACGGCGCCTGTCCCGGCGACACCGTAAACACCAGCACCGCGCCCAGCAGCCCCGCGATGTACGGGCCAAAGATGGGGATGAAGGCGCAGATAAACGTAATCAGCGCCACCAGCACCGGGTAGGGGAAGCCGAACAGCAGCATGAACACCCAAATCAGCGCCGCCGATACCAGCGATTGCAACACCTGGCCGCCCAGGAAGCGGGAGTAGGTATCGATGGTCATCGTCACCACGCGGATGGCGCCCCGACTGTTCTTCTCCGACAGGTAGGCGGTAAGCAGCGTGCGGATCTGGCCGCGGATGCGCTCCTTGGAGAACAGCAGGTAGATGGCAAACACCAGCCCCACCACCAGGTTGATGACCAGCTGCGCCGCCGTAAACACCACGCTGGATGAATAGGTCAGCCCGCCCAGCATGAAGTTGCCCGCGCGCTCCACAAAGTCGCGGATGCTCGTCTCGTCCGTGCCCTTCACGCCCAGCAGCTGGCGCAGGTTGGTGTTATAGCCGGTCAGCCACTCCTCCAGCTGGGTCAGCACATCCGGGATGCGGCGAATCAGTGTCTCCACCGCCACCACCACCTCGGGGATGATGACCACCAGAATCAACACCACCACCGCCAGCACAAACACCACGCTGAGGGTGAGGCACACCGCCCGCCTGATGCGCAGCCAGATGGGGTACCTGTCCAAAAAGCGCAGGCTGCGCTCCAAAAAGCGCAGCGGCAGGTTGATAATCAAGGCCAGCAGCAGGCCAAAGATAAACGCCGACACGATGCCCAGAAAGCTGGTCAGCAGCCCGTAAAACAGATCGATGCGGTACAGAAAAAAGGCAAACAGCATCAGCAGCACAATGCTCTGAAACCGCTTGCTTTTCTGTGACCATTTCATGTTCACCGCATTCACCTCGAACGCGAAAAGCATATCATAACAGGCAGGCTCTGGCAAGAAGAAACGGGGTGGCGGGAGAGGGATGACGGGGCACGGTTGAAAGGCGCAAGTGGTATGTCGGGCGCGGCAAGAGGTTAAAAGCAGCATACTGGTTGAGGCCGGACGGCGCAGGGGACATAGCGGGTGCGGCTACACCGCCTACCAGCATATACAGCACGACGGTGCAACGTGAAAGTTTTCGCCACAAAGCACCGCGCCACACAACAGGCGTCATGACGGTCAACTGGAACCCGAGGCGTAAAGCAATTTTTATAGTACACTTTAAAAACTTCCGATTTTTGAAAGTTTTTAAGGTGAAGTTTAAAAACTTTTGATATTGCGACGTTTTTATGATACACTGCTGCCGACAGGAGGTGGCCTAATTGGTCAGAAGGCATCAGTATCTGGAGAAGCTTCGAAAGACACGGGACATGCAAATCATCAAGGTGATAACAGGGGTCCGGCGTTGCGGAAAATCAACGCTTCTTCTGCAATTCCAGGAGGAACTTCTGCAATCCGGCGTTGATGCCCGGCAAATCGTATCCATCAATTTTGAGGATATAGCCAACAATCCGCTCCTCGAATACGAGGCGCTATACAATCATCTGCTGTCACGCCTAACACCTGGGGAGATGACCTATGTTTTTCTGGATGAAGTGCAGAATGTACCGCAGTTTCAAAAGGCAGTTGACAGCCTGTACATCCAGCCCAATGTGGATGTATATCTGACAGGATCCAATGCCAGCCTGCTCTCGGGTGAACTGGCCACCCTTCTCTCAGGCCGTTACGTTGAAGTGAGCATGTTGCCGCTCTCCTTCGCGGAATATCATGCCCTGGTGGGCGGTGACAGACGGGACGCCTGGGCCGCATATTTCCGCAGAGGGGGATTTCCGTTCGCGGCCACACTGGAGGATGAGGAGGTGTGGCGCGACTACCTGCTGGGCATTTATCATACAGTTCTGCTCAAGGATATCGTGGCCAGAAAAGGCATCAGCGATGTCGCTGTGTTAGAAAGCGTGGCGGGCTTTCTGTTTGATAATGTGGGCAGTATTGTATCCAGCAAGAAAATTGCGGACAGTCTGACCTCTGATGGACGAAAAACCAACTCTGTCACGGTTGAAAACTACATCAACGCACTCCAGGAGTCTTTCATTCTGTATAAGGCAGGGCGATATAACATCAAGGGAAAGCAGCACCTGAAGTCTCTGGAAAAATACTACCTTGTGGACCTTGGGCTGCGCAGGATGCTGCTTGGCGAAGCCGCGGCCAATATCGGGCATGTGCTGGAAAACATCATCTATCTGGAACTCCTGCGCCGGGGCTTCCAGGTGCAGATTGGCAAAGTGGGCGATATGGAGATTGACTTCATCGCCTCCAAGGGGAGTGACCGGCGGTATTATCAAGTGGCGGCAAGCATCCTGGACCCAAGCACCTTCAAAAGGGAAATCGCGCCGCTAAAAGCTGTAAAAGACAATTATCCAAAGTATATCCTTACGCTGGATGAATTGCCGATGGCCGAGGACGGCATTCATCAGCTCAACGTACTAGACTACTTACTATCCCCCGCTTAGCCCCCTTGTTGTTTCGCATCGGCGCGTCCGATCATTTCAAACACTCTCCCCATCGGCCACCGGCCGATCTGCCACACCTTGTCCTGTCTGCGTATTCTGTGTTTTTCGGCTAATCCGCGATGCCATGCGGAATCAGCCGCTATTTTGAAATGCTCCAATCGTGGCCCCAAACATTTATCACCATTAAAATGAATCATGTGCTGTGGACGCACCGCAATCTATCTTCTGTCCCCCTGTGTGTTTTTCACCCACTTGACCCACTTATCCCACTTCACAAAGAAATTCTCTATGTTGGTATCCCTACAGAAAGAAATATACGCATTTGGGGAACCCACTTTGCCTCATTCATCCAGTCATTCCATGGGCGCCAGTGGGTGAAGTGGGACAAGTGGATGGTTTTCTGATAGGGGGCTACCGGGTGCTGGATGTGCGGCCCGGTGTTGCCCGCAGGGCGGGCGGCGAAGGGGTGCGATATCTGTGCCGCATCAGCGGTCAGGAGCGCGAATTGTGGTATTCACACGGCCAGTGGTTTGTGGAGGGGGCTTCCGTCGAACTCGCCGCTGAATAGGGGTTGATACACGCGTTGCTCTGTCCCGTCTTGCGTCTGGTGCTCCATGCCTGTGATGTGCCAGAAGACAGGCTGTTCCTGCCCACAAGCCCGCCTAAATGGTTGACATATCAACCATTTGGCAGTATCCTTGTTGAATATCCATCAGGGAGGGTCTTTCATGCTATCCATGCTGGCGTTTTGGAAACTGCTTCGCGGTCTATTGACCATGGCCAGGCACACCATCAACGAGCAATTGAGCCAACTGGGCCTGACCAGCGCGGCGGGCGACATCATCTATCACCTGATTGGCGAGGCAACCGGCCTGTCGCAGGAAGCGTTGTGCGAGCGGCTGAGCATCGGCAAGGCCGCCGTCTCCCGGACGGTGGATTCACTGGTTGATAAAGGAATGGTCATCAGGGAAAAAAACCGTCAAGACGCGCGGGCCTACCTGGTGCGGCTGACACAGGAGGGCATGGACATTAGCAAGCAGGTGCTGGCGGTCTACGAAAATGTGTTTCGCCTCATCCAACGGGACATCCCCGAGGAGGACTTTGTGCAGGCATCCCGCCTGTTAACCCATGTACACAAAAACCTTGCCTGCGGGAGGGCCGAATCATGATGGCCGACTTTCTGAAGGGCTTTGGCCTGCTGTTGGTTTATTTCGTTGCGGCCGCCACCATCGCGCTTGTTATCCGCGCGATGTTCAACATGCCCCGGGAGATGTTCCGCAAGACACTGCACGGGATACTGCTTTTCTCTTTGCCGGTGTTTCTGTATGCCTTCCCCACCTGGTGGCTATCCGCGCTGGCGGCGATGGTGTTTGCCATCACGGTCTACCCATTGTTGGCCTGGGGTGAGCGGCTGGAGGGGTATTCGGAGTTTCTGACCCAGCGCAAAGACGGGGAAATCAAACGGAGCCTGATGCTGGTTTTCCTCATGTTCGCGGTCATCATCAGCATTTGCTGGGGATGGCTGGGCGACAGGCTGCTGGCGGCGGCGTGCATCGCGGCCTGGGGCTTTGGGGACGCGGCAGCCGCGCTGGTGGGCAAGCGCTTTGGCCGGCACCGGCTGGAAGGCAAGATGATTGAAGGCCGCAAAAGCCTGGAGGGCTCGCTGACGATGTTTGCCCTCTCCTTCCTGGCGGTGTTTCTCATCATGCTTGTTCGGGGCGGCCTGACCTGGCAGCAGTGCTTTGTCATCGCGGTCGTCACGGCAGCGGTCAGTGCCACCGTTGAGCTGTACACCCTGGGCGGCTTTGATACCCTGACCTGCCCCATGGCCGCGGCGGCGGTGATCATCCCCCTGACGCTGCTTTGGGAAGGGGTGCCGCTTTGAAAAAAACACCCGGCGAGCGCACCCTGTTGATGTCCGTGCTGCTCAGCGCACCCGGCCCGCTTGTTGTGGGCTTTGGGTTGCTGGTTGGCAAGTCCTCCACGCAGCTGGCGGACTTTATCCGCCGCACGGCGGAACTGGCGGCCTTGATTGTCTCCTGGCTGGTATTCCGGGTGCTGCACCGCGGGGAGGGTGAAGCCCCGCGTCAAAAGGATACGCTGGAGCGCTACGCCACATTGGGTGTGGGGCTGTCCATGTGCCTGAGCGGTGCCGCCATGGTGCTGGTGGCTATCCTCTCAAACTCTGGTGACAAGGGCAATGTCATTCCGGGGCTGGTCATCGCTGTGCTGGGCGTTATCACCAATACCTGGTTCTGGTATCGGTACACGAGGCTCAACAGGGAAACGCCCAACGCCATCCTGGCGGTACAGAGCAGGCTGTACCGCGCCAAGTCCCTGGTGGACCTGTGCGTGACGGCGGCGCTGATGTCCATCCTGCTGTTCCCCGGTTCCCCGGTTGCGGATAGGATGGATACCGTGGGCTCTCTGGTGGTTGCCCTGTATCTCCTCATCAATGGGGTGAACATATTGATGGACAAGGAAAAACGCTCCGGCGTTGTGCCCCCAGACGGACGCAGGCAATAGGCCCACAGTTCGCCTGCCCGCGATAAGGCGGTACAAGCAAAAACAAAAGACCAAACATCCTCCCAAAGCTGTTGACATGCGGCGCCAGCGTGCTATAATAAATGAAGGTCAAAGAAGGTCAGTTTTCGATGGCCTGAGGAGGATGAAGGATGAATCAGAACCAGTACACGCAAAAGAGCATGGAAGCCATTCAGCGCGCGCAGGCGCTGGCCACCGAATACGGCCAGCAGACATTGGAACAAAGCCACCTGCTGTACGCCCTGATGGAGCAGCAGGAAGGGCTGATCCCCCAACTGCTGATCAAAATGAACAAGGACGCCGGGCAGATGGCTGCCGCGGCGATGCAAGAGATAGAAAAACTGCCCCGCGTGCACGGCCAATCCCGTGAGCAGGGCAAGACCTACGTATCCCAGGAGATGGACCGCGCCCTGCAGCAGGCCGCCAAGGCCGCCGAACGCATGCGCGACGAGTACCTGTCGGTGGAGCACCTGTTCCTGGGCCTGATGGCGGCGCCCGACCGCGCGGTTAAGGCGCTGCTGCAGCGCTTTGATATCCGCGAGGCTGATTTTTTGGCCGCGCTTAACACCGTGCGCGGCGCGACCCGCGTGACCAGCGACAACCCGGAGGACACCTACGAGGCGCTGCAAAAGTACGGCACCGATTTGACCGACCTGGCGCAGAAGCAAAAGCTGGACCCCGTGATTGGCCGCGACGCCGAAATCCGCGACGTGGTGCGTATTTTAAGCCGGAAGACCAAGAACAACCCGGTGCTGATTGGTGAGCCCGGCGTGGGCAAGACCGCCATCGCCGAGGGGCTGGCCCAACGCATCGTGGCCGGCGACGTGCCCGACAACCTGCGCGACCGGCGCGTGGTATCGCTGGACATGGGCGCCTTAATCGCGGGTGCCAAGTTCCGCGGTGAGTTTGAGGAGCGCCTCAAGGCCGTATTGGCCGAGGTGAAGCAGGCCGAGGGCCGCGTGCTGTTGTTTATTGACGAGCTGCACACCATTGTGGGCGCCGGCAAAACCGAGGGCAGCATGGACGCGGGCAATCTGCTCAAGCCCATGCTGGCGCGCGGCGAGCTGCACTGCATCGGCGCCACCACCCTGGACGAGTACCGCAAGTACATCGAGAAGGACGCGGCGCTGGAGCGCCGCTTCCAACCCGTGATGGTGGAGGAGCCCACGGTGGAGGACACCATCTCCATCCTGCGCGGCCTTCGCGAGCGCTACGAGGTATTCCACGGCGTCAAAATTCAGGACAATGCCTTGATTGCCGCCGCCACCCTGTCGCACCGCTATATCAGCGACCGCTTTTTGCCCGACAAGGCCATCGACCTGGTGGATGAGGCCTGCGCCATGATCCGCACCGAGATGGACAGCCTGCCGCAGGAGCTGGACGAGCGCCGCCGCCGCATCATGCAGATGGAAATCGAGGAGGCCGCCCTCAAAAAGGAGACCGACAAGGCATCCCAGGGCAGGCTGGCGCTGCTGCAGGAGGAATTGTCCGAGCTGCGCGGCGAGTTCAGCCAGATGAAGGCCCGCTGGGAGAACGAGAAAAACGAGGTGGGCAAAGTGCAGCGCCTGCGCGAGGAAATGGAGCAGGTGGGCGCGCAGATTACCCAGGCAGAGCGCGACTATGACCTCAACCGCGCCGCCGAACTCAAGTACGGCGAGCTGCCCCGCCTGCAACAGCAATTGGCCGAGGCCGAAAGCCAGCAGGACCCGGAGAAACTCAGCGGCATGGTGCGCGACAAGGTGACCGAAGAGGAAATCGCCCGCATCGTAGGCCGTTGGACCGGCATCCCGGTCAACAAGCTGATGGAATCCGACCGCGAGAAACTGCTGCGCCTGCCTGAGGAGCTGCACCGGCGGGTCATCGGCCAGGATGAGGCCGTGCAGCTGGTGTCCGACGCCATATTGCGCTCGCGCGCGGGCATCTCGGACGAAAGCCGCCCCATCGGCAGCTTCCTGTTCCTTGGCCCCACCGGCGTGGGCAAGACGGAGCTGGCCAAGGCGCTGGCTGAAAGCCTGTTTGACGATGAGCGTAACCTCATCCGCATTGACATGACGGAATACATGGAGAAATTCTCCGTCAGCCGCCTGATTGGCGCCCCGCCGGGCTATGTGGGCTATGAGGAAGGCGGCCAGCTGACCGAGGCCGTGCGCCGCCATCCCTACAGCGTGGTGCTGTTTGACGAGATGGAGAAGGCACACCCGGACGTGTTCAACGTGCTGCTGCAAATCCTGGACGATGGCCGCGCCACCGACAGCCAGGGCCGCACGGTGGACTTCAAGAACACCATCCTCATCATGACCAGCAACCTGGGCAGCGCCCAGATCCTGGACGGCATCGACGCCGAAGGGCATCTGCTGGAGTCGGCCAAGGCACAGGTGCAAGGCCTGCTGCGCACCCACTTCAAGCCGGAGTTCTTGAACCGCGTGGATGAGACCGTGTTCTTCACCCCCTTGCAGCGCGGGCAGGTGCGCCAGATTATCGGCCTGCTGCTCAAGCGCCTGGAGGGCAGGCTGGCCCACCAGGGCCTCAGCCTGACGCTGACCGAGGCCGCCATCGACCGGATGATGGCCTTAGGGTACGACCCGGTCTACGGCGCGCGGCCTATGAAGCGCCTGCTGCAAAGCAAGATTGAGACGCTGGTCGCCCGCACGCTGGTGATGGGCGCGGCTGCCCCCGGCAGCACGCTGACGGTGGACGCGGATGACAACGGCGGCTTCGCCGTGACCATCCAGGCGGCCCCGGACGACAGCGCGGGCACCGTGGAATAAAATAAATACAAGGATAAAAGGAGCGCATCGGTAAGCCGATGCGCTCTTTATTGCATTTGTGTGTTCTATTTGGGCGTCACCGTGGGCACCCCCGGCGTGGGGCTGACCTTGGGTGCCGCCGTAGCGCCTTTATCTGGCACCTCGGTGGCCGGGGCCTTGGTTGCCTCGGGCGCGGGGCTGGCGGTGGGCTTTGCGGTGGGGGTGGGTTTATCCGTGGGGGCGGCGGTGGCCTCCTGCGGCTTTTCGCTGGGTGCCGGCGGCGCCACGGTGGGCAGCGGCAGCCCAATCTGGGCTGATACCTCCTCCAGGTCTACCAGCGTCTTCACCAGCACGCCGCGCACCGAGCCCAGGCTCTGCGCCACGCGCGTCTTCTCCTGCTCCCAGACGGCCTTTTCCTTTTGCAGGCCGTCTAAGGCCACGGTCAATTCGTCCACGCGCTGGTTCAATGTCTGCATTTGGCGATGATCCCCCAGACGGCTGGCCAGAAGCAAGCCAAGCCCCACCAGGCAAATCACCAGCAGCGCCGCCAGTGTATAGGTCGTCTTCTTCATGGGTTCTTCCCCCGCTTCTATTGTTTTTGTGGGTCTATCATAGCACTTTTGTGCGTGGTTGCACAAGGCGCAAACATGCCCCGGTATGCACGCGGCGCATGAGTTTGAAATTTGCCGACAGGGCGGTTCTTTCCTTGTAAGGGGCGGGGCAAGGTGCTATAATGCACTCACTTTGAAAGGAGTTGTGGCGATGCAACAGGGTGGTCAGAGGTTCTGGAATGTGCCCAACGCGCTGACCTTGCTTCGCCTGCTGCTGATTCCCGTATATTGGGTGCTGATGATGTCCGGACACGATGAGGTCTGGGCATTGGTTGTATTTGTAGCGGCCTCGCTGACCGACCTGCTGGACGGCTACATCGCCCGCACCTACAACCAGGTGACCGACTGGGGCAAGCTGTTTGACCCGCTGGCCGACAAGCTGATGGTCATTAGCGTGATGCTGTCTTTGGTCATCAAGGGTGCGGTGCCGGTTGTCATTTTGGTCATTTTGCTGCTCAAAGAGGTGCTGATGATTATCGGCGGCGCGCTGATGCTGCACTACAAGGTGGTGGTCTACGCCAAGCCCATCGGCAAGGTGGCGCAGTTCGTGGTGGTCATCGGCCTCATCCTCTGCTTTTTCCGGGCGCGCTTTGCCGCGACCATTCACCTGTACGTGCTCTGGGTCGGCATCGGGCTGACCCTGATCGCGCTGGTGTTTTACGCGTTCAACTGCCTGGCGGCCATCCGCCGCCAGCGCACACCCAACTACCCCAATCAGGAGGTTTGACATGCTGAATCCATCCATCCGCGAAGGCCTTACCTTTGACGACGTGCTGCTGGTGCCGCGCCGCAGCGAGCTATTGCCCAAGGAGGTAGACCTCTCGGTGCAGCTGACGCCCAAGATTCGGCTGAGCATCCCGCTGATTTCGGCCGCGATGGACACCGTGACCGACGCGCGCATGGGCATTGCCATGGCGCGCGAGGGCGGCGTGGGCGTGATCCACAAAAACATGAGCATGGAAGAGCAGGCGGCCCAGGTGGACAAGGTGAAGCGCAGCGAGCATGGCGTGATCACCGACCCCTTCTACCTGTCCCCCCACCACCTGATTGCCGACGCCAAGGCGCTGATGGCCCGCTACCACATTTCCGGCGTGCCGATTACCGATGCCAACAACAAGCTGGTGGGCATCCTCACCAACCGCGACCTGCGCTTTGAAGAGGACGACAGCCGCGCCATCGGCGAGGTGATGACCAGCCGCAACCTGGTGACAGCGCCCGAGGGCACCACCCTGCAGGAGGCAAAGACCCTGCTGGCCGCCCACCGCATTGAGAAGCTGCCCATTGTGGACAAGGATTTCCACCTGCGCGGCCTGATTACCATCAAGGACATTGAGAAGACCATCAAGTACCCCAACAGCGCCAAGGATTCCAACGGCCGGTTGCTGTGCGCGGCCGCGGTGGGGGTATCCCAGGATATGATGGACCGCGTGCGCGCACTGGTCGCCGCCAAGGTGGACATCATCTCCATTGACACCGCCCACGGCCACAGCGCGGGCGTCATCAAGGCGGTGGAGCAAATCCGCCGCCTGTACCCGGATGTCACGCTGTTTGCGGGCAATGTGGCTACCGCCGCCGCCACCCGCGACCTGATTGCCGCCGGTGCCGACTGCATCAAGGTGGGCATCGGGCCGGGCTCCATCTGCACCACGCGGGTGGTCAGCGGCATCGGCGTGCCCCAGATTACCGCTGTCAACGACTGCGCCGAGGAGGCCGCCAAGCACGGCATCAACATCATCGCCGACGGCGGCATCAAGTATTCGGGCGACATCGCCAAGGCCATTGGCGCGGGCGCCTCGGCCGTGATGCTGGGCAGCCTGCTGGCCGGCACCGAGGAGAGCCCCGGCCAGACCGAAATCTACCAGGGCCGCAGCTTCAAGGTGTACCGCGGCATGGGCTCCCTGGGCGCGATGGAGCAGGCGCACGGCAGCTCCGACCGCTACTTCCAGGAGGACGCCAAGAAATTGGTGCCCGAAGGCGTGGAGGGCCGCGTGCCCTTCAAGGGCCCGCTGAGCGACACGGTGTTCCAGCTGATGGGCGGCCTGCGCAGCGCCATGGGCTACTGCGGCACCCCCTCCATCGACGCGCTCAAGCGCGACGCCGAGTTCATCCGCATCACCTCCGCCGGCCTCATCGAGAGCCACCCCCACGACATCTTCATCACCAAGGAAGCGCCGAACTACTCCAGAATGGATTAACATATACGAAAGCATACAGCTAAGCGGCCGTTCCGATTGGAACGGCCGCACTGTTTGTACCTAAGTACTGAGCTGCCTCCTGAAAGAGCGACGGAACGCGATGAGGGGCGAAGGATTTTTGCGGCTCCGCGCAGCCGAATGAGGGAGGCGTAGCGGCGCTACGCTGACCGAGAGAGGCAAAGCGGAGGCGGAAAAAGACCAGCCCGTCGAAGCGTTCGGGCGCGAGTTCAGGAGAATTACTTCGCGTTCTTCACCTGCGCCCACAGGGTGTTGTAGATGGTGATGAAGTCCTGGATGTCGCTGAAGAACTCGCTGCCGTCGATGACTTCCTGGGGCGGGTTGAGGTTGGGGTTGTTGAGGTACTCCTCGCCCATCAGGTCGATGGCGGCCTGGTTGGGGCTGGAGTACTCGATGTACTCGGTGTTCATCTGGGCGATGTCCGGGCGGCACATGAAGTCGATGAACTTCATGGCGTTCTCGGGGTTCTTGGCGGCCTTGGGGATGACCATGCCATCCACCCACACGTTGGAGCCCTCCTTGGGCACCACGTAGGCCAGTTTGTCGTTGAGGTTGATGGCGTACTGCGCGTCCCCCGACCACATCAGGCCCAGGATGCCCTCGCCGGCGACCATCTTGTCCTTGGTCTCGTCCACCTGATAGGCCTTGACAATGCCGTCCTCCTTCTGCTTGACGAGCAGCTGGGTGGCCTGCTGCAGCTGGGCGGGGTCACGGGTGTTCATGGAGTAGCCCAGGTACTTGAGGGTGATGCCCAGGCTGTCGCGGATGCTGTCCAGCATGAACACCTCGCCCTTGTAGGTATCCTCAAACAGCACCTTCCAGCTGTCGATGGGCTCGGTCACGCGGGTGGTATCGTACAGAATGCCCACCGTGCCCCACATATAGGGGACGGAGAACTTGTGGTCCGGGTCGTAACTGGGGTTTTTGAGCCACTCCACCGTGTGCTCCGCGTTGGGCACCTGGGCGAAGTCAATCTCCATCAGCAGGTCTTCCTTGATGAGGCGCTCAATCACATAGTCGGACGGGAACAGCACGTCAAAGGCGGCAGGGTTGCTGCGCACCTGGACCATCATGTCCTCGTTGGTGGTGAAGCGCATGTAGTTGACCTTGATGCCGGTCTCCTCTTCAAACAGCGCGATGGCCTTGGGGTTGATATAGTCCTCCCAGTTGAAGACGTTGACCACGCCTTCGGCCCGGGCGGGCAGCTGCGGCAGCAGCAGGACTGCGGCGAGCAACACAACGAGCAGTTTTTTCAATGCGGGGTACCTCCTGTATTGTTTGTTTGGGGTCACTTGCTGTCCGCGGTGCGCCGGTTGATAACCAGCAGCAGGATCAGCAAGGCCACGAACATCAGCGCACTCAGCGCGTTCATGGTGGGTTTGATGCCCTTGCGGGCCTCGGAGTAGATGAGGGTGGACAGGTTCTGCACCAGCGGGCTGGTGGTGAAGTAGCTGATGGTGAAGTCGTCCAGCGACAGGGTGAAGGCCAGCATGGCGCCGGTGATGACGCCGGGGCGGATGGCGGGCAGAATGACCCGGCGCAGCGCGTAGCCGGGGGTGGCCCCCAGGTCCAGCGCCGCCTCGTAGCTGAACTTGTTCATCTCCTTGAGCTTGGGCAGCACCGACAGCACCACGTAGGGGGTGTTGAAGGTGATGTGCGCCAGCAGCATGGTGAAGTAGCCCCGCTCCACCTTGGTGAAGATAAACAGCAGCATCAGCGAGATACCGGTCACGATGTCGGGCATGGTCATGGGGATGTTGGTCATGGTCATCATGGCGGCCTGCGGACGCTTGCGCATGGCGTGGATGCCGATGGCGGCCAGCGTGCCTAAAATGGTGGAGAAGGCTGCCGCCAGCAGCGCGATGGTCACCGTGACGTAGAGCGCCTGCATGATGGACGGGCTCTGGATCAGCTCCTGATACCAGCGCAGGGAAAAGCCCTCCCACTTGGCGCGGCTGATGCCGGCGTTGAAGCTCTGCACGATGAGCACCGCGATGGGCACGTACAAGAAGAGCAATATCAGGGCCAGGTAGGTGCGCTTGATGGCTTTCATCAGATCAGGCTCCCCCCTTCCCCTTCGGGGTCAACCTTGCGCAGCAAGCCCAGGCTGAGCAAAATCAGCACCATCATAATCAGGCTCAGCGCGCTGCCCACATTCCAGTCGTCGGCGGTGAGGAAGGTGCGCTCAATCAAGTCGCCGAACATCTCGGTATTGCCGCCGCCCAACACGCGCGGGATAAAGAAGGTTGTAACCGAGGGCATAAACACCATCGTGATGCCCGACACGATGCCCGGCATGCTGATGGGGAAGGTGACGCGCAGGAAAGTGGTCCACTTGTTGGCGCCCAGGTCCATCGCAGCCTCGGACAGGCGCGGGTCCTGCCGGCTGAGCGAGTTGTAGATGGGGAACACCATGAAGGGCAGGTAGTTGTACACCATGCCCAGCAGCACGGCCTGAGAGTTGTACATCAGGCGCAGCTTGGGCAGCCCCATGCCCTGCAAAAGGGTGTTGATGAGGCCATTGTCCTCCAGCAGCGACATCCAGGCGATGGTGCGCAGCAGGAAGTTCATCCACATGGGGATGATGAACAGCACCACGATGGTGGCGCCCAGCTTAAACTCCCGATCCGCCATGATGTGCGCGGCGGGGTAGCCCAGCACCAGCGATATCGCCGTGCACAAAAACGCCATCCACAGGGAGTATACCAGCGTGCCCACGTTGACCGTGCCGCGCGCCCCCATGCCCAGCGCAACCGGGTCAAAGCCCTGGCGCACCAGGTCGTTCTTCATGGCGCGGTTGCTGTCCCAGAAATTGGCGAAGTTCTCCAGCGTGAAGCTGCCCGCCTTGTCCGTGAAGGCGTAGTACGCAATCAGTATCAGCGGCAGCACGGTAAATACCACCATCCACAGGGTGTAGGGCCAGGCGTACAGCGAGCGCCGCACGCCGCGGTTGCGGCGGATGGTGATGACCAGCATGGCGACAAAGCCCGCCAGGCCAAGCCCCATCAGCCACCAGCCCCAGGCCGGTACGCGCATATCAGTCATTGGCCACGGCCTCCTCCATCGGACGCATGATGTGGATGTTGAAGGGCACCACCGACAGCCCCACGCGGGAGCCTTCGGGCTGCATGCTGGTAGAGTGCACCTTCCAGGTGAACCCGCCGGCGTCGATGATCATCTCGTAGTGCACGCCCTTGAACAGCACGCTTTTCACGGTGCCCACAATCTGGCCCACGTCCTCGCCCACAATCAGCATATCCTCGGGCCGAATCAGCACGTCCACCGGCGCGTCCTTGGGGAAGCCGAAGTCCACGCAGGTGAAGTTGGTGCCGCAGAAATTGACCAGCTCGTCGCGCACCATGCGGCCGCGGATGATGTTGCTCTCGCCGATGAAGTTGGCCACATAGGCCGAGCGCGGCTCATCGTAGATGTGCTTGGGCGGGCCAATCTGCTCGATGCGGCCCTCGCGCATGACGACGATGGTGTCGGACATCGTCAGCGCCTCCTCCTGGTCGTGGGTGACAAAGATGAAGGTGATGCCCAGGCGCTGCTGCATGCGCTTGAGCTCCAGCTGCATGCCCTTGCGCAGCTTGAGGTCTAAGGCAGCCAGCGGCTCATCCAGCAGCAATACCTCGGGCTCGTTGACCAAAGCGCGGGCGATGGCCACGCGCTGCTGCTGCCCGCCGGAGAGGGATTCCACCCGGCGCTTGCCATACTCGCTGAGGTTGACCAGGTCCAGCATCTTCTGCACGCGGCTGGCGATTTCGTCCTTGGGGCGCTTGGCCACATTCATGCCGAAGGCCACGTTGTCAAACACATTCAGGTGCGGAAACAGCGCGTACTTCTGGAACACCGTGTTGACCGGCCGCTTGTAGGGCGGCAGGTTGGTGATATCCTTGCCGCCGAAGATGACCTTGCCGCTGGTGGGCACCTCAAAGCCGCCGATGATGCGCAGCGTAGTGGTCTTGCCGCAGCCGCTGGGGCCCAGCAAGGTAAGAAACTCGTTCTTGCGCACATATAGGTTGATATCGGTCAGCACGACGGTGCCGTCGTATTCCTTGGATACATTCTCCAGCGTAATCAGCCGCGGTTGTTCCTGCATGTCAGCCTCCAGAATCAGAATGATGGCGGGGTGGATACCCAAAGGATGGTGGCGCTTCGCTTGCCGGGGTTGAGGAGGTAGTGGGGTTCGCGGGGCTGCAGGCTAAAGCTCTCCCCCGCGGATACCTTGTGCCGCTTAATGCCGGTGACCAGCTGCACGCTGCCGCTTAGTACATAGCCCACCTCCTCGCCATCGTGCGGCGGGATTTCGTGGGTGCGGCCACCGGGGCCCAGCTCCACCAGCATGGGCTCCATGCGGTTTTTCTGCGCGTTGGGCACCAGCCAGGTGATGCGCCCGCGCAGGCCGTCGGCGTCCTCCTTGACGAAGTGGTCGTCGCGGGAAAAGACCAGCTTCTCGCTGGCGGTCTCGGCAAAAAAGGCGTTCAGGCTGCTGCCCAGGCACTCCAGCAAATCGGTCAGCGTGGCAATGGAGGGCGAGGTGAGGTTGCGCTCCACCTGAGAGATGAAGCCCTTGCTCAGCTCCGCGCGGTCGGCCAGCTCTTCCTGCGTCAGGTTGAGCGCGATGCGCAATGCCCGTAACTTTGCCCCGATGTCCATGCAACCTCCGTGTCCAAAGCCCCCGTC
>CALNAU010000096.1 GCA_937874275.1 uncultured Clostridia bacterium
GGGGCGTAACGGATATCGCCCGCGCGGTGGCGTTCTGGCAGGCGGCGCTGGGGTACCAGCTCAAGTACCCCGCCAGCGATGACTGGGCTATTCTGGTGCCGCGGGCGGGCCGGGGCATCCAGCTGTCGCTCAACCTGGTCTCCTCACCCCATGCCCGGCGGCATCACATCGACCTGTTCGCAGATGACCAACAGGCCGAGGTGACGCGCCTGCTGGCGCTTGGCGCCACGCGGATGGATTGGGACTACCCGCCCGACGCCGATTATGTGGTGCTGCAGGACCCGGACGGCAACCCCTTCTGCGTGGTGCAGAAGTGAAGTCAGAAATGCCGTTGTACCCTTAGACAGGGCCCATCAGCTCCTGAATGCCAACCAATGACACATTATCTTGCCTGGCTGCTTCAAGCATTGCTTGCGTAAAGCCTGCCTTGGAGAACAGGCCATAGTGACGCTTTTTCCCTGTCTGTGTAAACTGTGAACGGTACACCAGTGTTTTAAATACTTCCAATCCCAGTGGCTTGTTTTGCCATTTGCATTCAGCAAACAGAGCGTGCTCATGATCCGCGCCAACTAGATCAATTTCAATGCTTTTCTTCTCAATGGGGTCGGTGCCCCACCAAGCGCCAAACCCATTATATATCGTTGGCAGGGTCCCGCTCAGCTGCCTTAGCAGCAGGTACTGCGCGGCGATGTCTTCAAAGCCGCGTCCGGCATACATGCTCAACGCTGGCTCAATGTAGCGCTGATACACCAAGTCGCCTGCCCCGCTGGCAATGAGCGATTGGTAGGGGTATAGAAAGGTGTAGGCAAATCGAAACAGCGGGTCAATGATTTCGTAATGCGCTTTCCCTCTTTTTTCACCATATGGTTGTCGTTTATGTACAATGCCCAACTCAGCCAGCGTGGCCAGGTATCCGGACACCTTGCTGATGGTTTCATCCAAAGCATTTGCCATCTCGGAGGGTTTGGTGGCCCCCTGAGCGATTACCTGAATGACGGAGTTGTATCTCGCCGGCGTGCGCATTTCTTGATTCATCAGAGACAGCGGCTCGCCAAACAGAATGCTGTTTTCGCGCAGCAAAGCGGCAGAGCAGGCGGTTTTGAAATCTGGCAGGCGGGCCATTTCTAATAGATAATAGGGGATGCCTCCTACGGTCATATAGGCCAGCAATTTGTCCTCTGTGCCCCATGTCGGGAAGAAGCGCGCGCTATCCAGATAGTTCATCGGATAAACCTTCAGCTGGGCAGTTCTGCGGCCATATAACGGGCTTTTGTTGCCCAACACCTGGTGTTCCATAAAGCTCATGGAGGAGCCGCACAGGATGAGGCACAATTTGCTGGACTGCATGGGTCCATCCAACAGATGCTGCAAAATGGACGAAATGGCCGGGTAATCCGCGGCGATATACGGGTATTCGTCAATTACCAATATTAGTTGCTCATCCTGTGCCTGTGCAACCACATAGGCAATTGCCTTCTCCCAGGTTTCAAAGGTATCGGCCACCCGAGCCGCTTCGGGAAAGCGTTGCATCACGCTTTGGGAAAATCGGGCGAGTGCAAGTGTGTTGTTTTGTTCTGTTGCGGAGTAGAAAATAGTGTCCTTTCCAGCACAAAATGCGCGCAGCAGCGCGGTTTTGCCAACGCGTCTTCTGCCATAAACCACGGTGAAGGAGAAGCGGTTGTGTTGATATTGTTCATTTAGTAGACTCAACTCTTTTTCGCGACCGATGAACATGCAAAACACCTCCTTGCATATGTAGAGTATAGCAAGGAGGTAAAATTTAGTCAATCATAATTAACTCAACTACGATTGACTAAACTGTGGTTGACTTTATTGTGTGTAGGCTTACGGCTTGGGTTTTGCGTCGTCCGAGTACAGCAGCGTCAGCGTCTTGGCGCCGGCGGCGCCGTCCACGCTCAGGCCGTTCA
>CALNAU010000097.1 GCA_937874275.1 uncultured Clostridia bacterium
GAGGAAAATGGAAATATTGAGGAGGAACTGTACATGAAGAAATTGGTATCCCTGTTGCTCGTCGCCATGATGCTCATCGTGCCCACCATGATCCACGCGGCGGAAGCGCCCCTGGATGTGGCCGTCATCATCAAGGCTACTACCTCCGATTTCTGGCAGTATGTGCTGGTTGGCGCGGAGAACTACGGCAAGGAATTCCCGGATCGCGTAAGGATTACCACCTACGGCCCGCCGACCGAGGCTGATATCGATCAGCAGGTCTCCATCCTGGAGGACGTGGTCAGCACCAACCCCAAGGCCATCGTCATCTCCTCCACCTCGTCTGATGCCACCATCCCTGCACTGCGCGAAGCGCAGGAGAAGGGCATCGTGGTCATCACCATCGACAACCGCCTCAACGAGGACGTGTATGACTCCTTCCTGGCCACCAACAACTACGTCGGCGGCGGCCTGGCTGCCCAGCAGATGCTGGACTCCTGGAAGGAACTGGGCATCGAGCCCAAGGGCCAGGTGGGCATCGTCAACGCCATGGCCGGCGTGCAGGTGCTGACCGACCGCGAGCAGGGCTTCCGCGACAAGATGGCGGAGATTGCCCCCGAGGTTGAGCTGCTGCAGACCCGCTTCACCGACAACGACATGGTCAAATCCATCACCGCCGCGGAAGACCTGATTTCCGCCAACGAGAACATCATCGGCTTCTTCGGCTGCAACAACGTAACCGGCAGCGGCGTGGCCCGCGTGATTTCCGAGCGCGAGCTCAAGGACAAGATCGTCGGCATCGCCTTCGACTCTGACCCCGAAGAAATCAACGCCGTGCAGAATGGCGACCTCAAGGCGCTGATTCTGCAGGATCCCTACGGCATGGGCTACAAGGGTGTGGACTTTGCCTGGGAGAAGATCAACGGCAACGAGATTCCCAAGGAAGTGGACACCGGCGCGACCATCGTGACCCTGGCCAACTTCAACGAGCCGGACATCCAGGGCCTGCTGGACCCCACCACCAAGAAGCTGCCCTGAGTAATACCCCTTAATCACCGGCTGGCCAACCCACGGGAAACTGTGGGTTGGCCAGCATTCAAGACTGCCGGCTGCGGCGAAGACTTGTGAGGGATGAGCATGAGCACCCCCGGAAAAGAACTGGTCAGACTGAGCAATATCTCCAAAACCTTTCCCGGTGTCCGGGCCTTGAACGGCGTTTCGATGACGGTGCGCGCGGGAGAGATTCACGCCCTGGTAGGCGAGAATGGCGCGGGCAAGTCCACCCTCATCAAGGTGCTGACGGGCGCGCACATGGCAGACCCGGGCGGCGAGATATTTATTGAGGGGCAAAAAACCGACATCCACAACCCCGCCGCCGCGCTGACGCTGGGCATTGGCGCGGTCTATCAGGATGTGATGATGGCGCCGCACCTGTCGGTGGGCGAAAATCTCTTTTTGGGCAAGCTGCCCCGCAAAGGCCCCATCGTCGACTGGCCGCGCGTGCATCAGGAGACCAGGGAGGCCCTGGCCCAGATTGGCGTGGACATCGACCCCTCGGTGCTGCTGAAGGATTTGCCCATCGCCAAGCAGGAGATGGTGGCCATCGGCAAGATTGTGCACGAAAACGCCAAGGTCATCATCTTTGACGAGCCGACCGCGCTGCTCACCAATGAAGAGGTGGAGCAGCTTTTTGCGTTGATTCACCGGCTCAAGGAGGCAGGATGCGGCATCATCTATATTTCCCACCGGCTGGAGGAGATTTTCCGCATCTGCGACACCGTGACGGTGCTCAAGGATGGCCAGCTGGTGGCCACGCTGCCCACCAGCGAGCTGGATGAGGAGCGGCTGATTTCACTGATGGTGGGCCGCAAGCTGGAGGAAATGTATTCCATCGACCGCCAGCAGCCCGGCCCCGTGGTGCTGGAGGTGCGCAACCTGCACCGCGACGGCGTGTTCCGGGACATCAGCTTCCAGGTACGTCAGGGGGAGATATTCGGCATGTACGGCCTGGTGGGTTCCGGCCGCAGCGAGGTGATGCGCGCCATCACGGGCGCCGACCCGCTGACCGGCGGTGAGGTGTTCATCGACGGCAAACAGGTCAACATCAAAAACCCCAAGCAGTCCATCCAGCAGGGCATGGCCTTTCTGACGGAGGACCGCAAGCGCTACGGCCTGGCCCTCAACATGAGCGTCAATTTCAACGTCAACATGGCCTCCTACGACGCCATCAGCAACCGGGGTGTCGTCAGCCTGAGCAAGGAGGCGGGGCGCGCCAACCACTACGTGGATGAAATCAACATCAAGACGCCCTCCATCAAGCAGCAGGCCCGCAACCTGTCTGGCGGCAACCAGCAAAAGGTGGTCATCGGGCGGTGGCTGGCCTGCAACAGCAAGCTGTTCATCTTTGACGAGCCGACCATCGGCGTGGATGTGGGCGCCAAGGTGGAAATCTACCGCCTGTTTGAGGAGCTGCTTAAAAACGGTGCGGCCATCATCGTCATTTCCTCCTACCTGCCCGAGGTGATGGGTCTGTCGGACCGCATTGCGGTGATGTCCGAAGGGCGCATCATCGACGAGGTGCCCAGGGCAGATTTCTACGTGAATGGCGTGATGGACGAGGAACGCCTGGTTCGCCTGGCCTCCGGGCTGACTGCCTGACACGGATACCCCGGCCCCTTTTTTCGGACGGAATCGCATAAGCCCGATACATCTGTAGCATAAAGGAGCAAAATCATGGAGAATCGTACGCTTGGCAAGCCGGGCAAAAAGTCGCTTTCCACGGTGATGATGCTGGCGGTGCTGCTGTTGGCCATGTTTATTGTGCTGACGCTGCTGACCGACAAATTCTTGACGGTCAACAACATACAAAACCTGCTGCGGCAGACGGCCATCTATGGCGTGATTGCCATCGGCATGACCTTTGTCATTATGTCCGGCGGCATCGACCTGTCCGTGGGCGCGGTGGTGGGTTTGTCGGGCGTCCTGTCGGCCATGTTCATGAGCACCAGCGAGCGCACGGGCGGTATGGGCCTGCCGGTGTGGCTGGCCATCATTGCGGCGGTGGCCATTTCGTCGCTGGTGGGCGTCATCAACGGCGCCATCATCTTTGACGGCAAGGTGCCGCCGTTTATCGCCACACTGGGCATCCAGACGGCTGTGCGCGGCCTGATTATGCTGATTACCAACGCCCAGATGATTTCGGGCATCCCCAAGGACTTCGCGGGGTTCTCCCGGCAGACCTTCCTGGCTTTTCCCACATTGGGCTGGGTGTGGGTCGCCTTTATCGTGGTGGCCGCCATCGTCATCAAATTTACCACCTTCGGGCGCAACATCTTCGCCGTCGGCTCCAACACCGAAGCGGCGCGCCTGTCGGGCATCAGCATCCGCAAGACCACGTACAGCGTGTACGTTGTCAGCGCCCTGATGTGCGCGGTGGCGGGCGTGCTGATGACCGCCCGCCTGGGCAATGGCGTGCCCACCGGCGGCATCGGCTACGAGACGGACGCCATCGCCGCGGCCGTCATCGGCGGCGCCTCGCTCAATGGCGCGGAGGGCAGCATCATCGGCACGGTGCTGGGCTCGCTCATCATGGCCACGCTGCGCAACGGCGGCAACCTGCTGGGCATCAACTCGTTCATTCTGGAGATTACCATTGGCCTGCTGATTGTGTTCGCGGTGCTGATGGACAAGAGGAGGAAGAAGTAAATGCAATTTCGCAAGGTATCGCGCATCGCGGAACCGCTGTCTGTGGTGGGCTTTGGCTGCTGGTCAAGCGCCGGGTACAACTGGACGGAGGGCAGCCAGCAGGAGTCGGACCGCGCCATCCGCGCGGCCATCGACCATGGCATCAACTTCTTTGACGTGGCGCCCATCTATGGCTTTGGCGAGTCGGAGAAGGTGCTGGGCCGCGCCATCAAGGGGCAGCGGGACAAGGTATTTCTGGCCACCAAGGTGGGCCTGCGGTGGAACGAGATTGACGGGCCGGGCATCAACAACCTGACCACCCAGAGCATCCTGGAGGAGATTGACCTGTCGCTCCAGCGGCTGGATGTGGACCATATCGACCTGTACCAGATGCACTGGATGGATCATAACACCCCCATTGAAGAGACCATGCAGACGCTGGTCAAGCTGCAGAAGGCGGGCAAAATCCGCTACATCGGCGCGTCCAACTTCTCGCTGGAGGAGCTGGCCCGGGCCGAGAAAATCGCGCCCATCGCCTCCCATCAGGTGCTGTACAACATGTTTGACCGCAACTCGGACGACTACTGCAACAACCCGCTGGAGTACCGCTCCGAGGATGAGATACTGCCCGACTGCGAAAAGAAGGGCATGGCGTTCATCCCCTACAGCCCGCTGCATCAGGGCCTGCTGTCCGGGCGCTTCTACCGAGGGCGGGATAAGGATTTGCGGCCGGGCGACATGCGCCTGACCAACCCGCAGCTGCTGGGCGACGAGCTGGACAAGAAGCTGGACGTGGTGGACAAGCTGAAGGTCATCGCCGATGAGGCCGGCCTCAACCTGCTGGAGTTGGCCATGGGCTGGCTGATCAAGCACCCCGGCGTCACCACCATCATCACAGGCTCGCGCACGGCCGAACAGGCCATCTCCAGCGCCGCCACCGGCGACATCGTGCTAGCCGACGACGTCTATGCCCGCGCCACCCAGGTGATGGATGACTACGAGAGGAGCCAGAGCAAATGAAGTTAGGGCGCATCCTCAACAAGAAACTCAATACCGCCATTGCCGACATGGGGCATGGGGACGTGCTGGTCATCTGCGACGCGGGCTTTCCCATCCCCACCGACGAGCAGCGCATCGACCTGGCGCTGGAAATGGATGTCCCCACCATCGAGCAGCTGCTGGAGCTGGTGCTCAGCGACTTTTGCTATGAGCAGGTGGTGGTATCCGAGGGCATGAAGGCCTTCAACCGGCCGCTGTATGACCATGTGGTCAAGGCGTGCGATCGCTGCCCGGTGGAGATGGTGTCCTACGACGAGTTCATGGCCACCTACCCCTACAAGGCCAAGTACATTGTGCGGTCGGGCGCGTTTGCGCCGCATGGCAACATCGCTTTGGTGTCCGCGGTGGACGCGCCGCGCTGGTTTAATAACAAGCCCGGCATCGTGGTGCCGGATGTATACAAGGACAGGGTGTAAGGACAAGGCGCCTGGAGGAACAATGAAAAAGATACTGGTGTTTGGCAGTTTTGTGGTGGACTTGACCAGCCGCGCCGACCGTCTCCCCCAGCCGGGGGAGACGGTGTTGGGCAGCGGCTTCAAACTGGGGCCGGGCGGCAAGGGCTCAAACCAGGCCGTGGCGGCCCACCGCGCCGGGGCCGATTCCATCCTGGCGACCAAGGTGGGCCGGGATGTGTTTGGCCAGGTGGCGCTGGATTTCTACACCGCCGAGGGCATGCCGGTGGATTTGAT
>CALNAU010000098.1 GCA_937874275.1 uncultured Clostridia bacterium
ATTTTGATGACGCGTACCTCACCGCCTTTGACGCCGCCGTGCTGGATATCCAGCACGGCGGCGTCAAAGGCGGTGAGGTACGCGTCATCAAAATACAGGCGGTGCGTCAAGCGATTCATGCTCCTTTGCGGGGTGCTTTCGTCAAACAAAACAAACATGTGACAGCCCCGGGAATGTCCTTGCGATTGCCCATAGTATAGCCCGCGCCGCCCTTGCGCGCAAATCCATTCTCATGTAGACTTCACGCATATCCTTGACACGGGAGGCACACATGACAGGCAACATCATTCTGGGGCTGCTCATCCCCTTTATCGGCACCACGCTGGGGGCCGCCATGGTATTTTTCATGAAGGGCGAAATCCGCCCGGCGATTCAGAAGATGCTGGTCGGTTTTGCCGCCGGCGTCATGATGGCGGCGTCCGTCTGGTCGCTGCTGCTGCCGGCCATTGACAAAGCGGAGCAGCTGGGCGTGCTGCCCTGGCTGCCGCCGGCGGTGGGCTTTTTGGCGGGCATGCTGTTTTTGCTGGTGCTGGACACCCTGATGCCCCACCAGCACCGCGGCGCGGATGAGCCCGAGGGCCTGCCCAGCACCGCCAAGAAGAACACCATGCTGATGCTGGCCGTCACGCTGCACAACATCCCCGAGGGTATTGCCGTGGGCGTGGTATATGCCGCCCTGGCCGCCGGGGATACCAGCATCGGGCTATCCAGCGCCTTGGCGCTGTCCATCGGCATCGCGATCCAGAACTTCCCCGAGGGGGCCATCATCTCCATGCCGCTGCGCTCGGACGGCATGAGCAAGCGCAAGGCGTTTTTCATGGGCTCGGCCTCCGGCATTGTGGAGCCCATCGCCGCCGGCATCGCGGTGGCGCTGGCGCATGTGATGATTCCCATTCTGCCCTACCTGCTGGCCTTCGCTGCCGGCGCAATGATTTACGTGGTCGTGGAGGAGCTGGTGCCCGAATTGCAGATTGGCAGCCACTCCAACATCGGCACCATCGGCGTGGCGCTGGGCTTCACGGTGATGATGATATTGGACGTGGCGCTGGGGTAAACGGAGTGAGGGGTTAGGAGTTAGCCGTGCGCCGAAACGTCAGCGCCGAAGGCGCAGCCATTCACTCCTCACTGCTAACTACTAATCGCTAACTATATTACCCTCACCGCTAACCCGTCCCGACCTTTCCGCAATTGCCATCACATGCCCTGCGTGCTATACTTTACGCGGACACAATTCATACTTCATAAGGAGGCACCCACCATGAGAAAACTGTTTGCGGTGGCGCTGGCGCTGACCATGCTGCTGGCCGCTGCATCGCCCGCCCTGGCCCAACAGAAGGACTATTCCAGTTATACCATCCGCATCTACTCCAACTCCAACTCCACCGAGCGCGCCACCTGGCTGCAGAACGAAGCCAAGGCCGCCGGCTTTACCATCTCCATGGATGACAACTCGGTCATCTCCGGCGACACCGCGGCGATTCAGGCCGCCAACGAGAAGAAGGATGGCGACATCCTCTTCGGCCTCAATGAGACCCGCTGGGGCCAGGTGGTCGGCGGCACGTATGAAAACCTGAAACTGGTTGACTGGACGCCCGCCTGGGCCGACCAGGTTGGCCAGTACCAGTACCCCGGCAAGGCCTACGGCCTGGTGATTCAGAACATCCTGATGCTTTACCGCACGGACGACCTGGGCACCAAGGGCGAGAAGCTCAGCTTCAAGCACTGGGCCGACCTGGTCAACACCCCCTACACCTGGTACCGCCAGGGCAAGGTGGGCGGCACCACCAACAGCAACATCAACAACTCCCTGCTGTACCCCTATGTGGATCCCGCCAGCCCCGCCGGCGGCATCAGCCTGGACGGCTGGAAGATGCTGTGGCAGTACGCGGCCAAGGGCGTCTTCACGGGCGACAGCTATGGCTTTGACCCGCTCAACCGCGGCGACGTGCAGGTGGGCACCTTCTACTCTTCCTCGCTGTACGGCAAGGTGGACGTAGCGGCCGAGGGCAGCCCCAACCCCCTCAAGGGCACCCTGGAGCCCGAGAACTGGGCGCTGGTTGACATCGAGGACGGCACCTACTACATCGCCGAGTACATCGGCATCCTGGACCGCGAAGGCCGCACCGAGGAGCAGACCGAGGCCGTGAAGGCCTTTGCCGAGTGGTTTGGCAGCGCCGAGACCCAGGCCGCCTGGGGTGAGGAGTTTGACAGCTATCCCTGCAACCAGGAAGCCGCCAAGATTCTGTATCCCGAAGGCACCCCGGCCATCTACAGCATCCCCAACTTCGCCCTCAACAAGGTAGAGGGCACCGACATGACCTACGCCGAGTACGTGGGCGCCCACTCCGCCGAGTGGACCAACATCATGACCAACCTGGGCTTCTTCTGGGCCGATATGAACGCCGCGCCGCAGGAGCCCGACTGGGAGACCCTCGATTGGGCCACCTTGACCCAGCCCGCCAAGTAAACCATCCTATACAGGGCTGCCGCGGGGAACCGCGGCAGCCCTGCTTATATCCGGCGTACCGCTTCACCCTTTGGATATCATCACCATCCGGCAGAAGGAGCACCCGCATGATCGAGCTGAAGGACATTGTGGTCCAATTTGGGGATTTTACCGCGCTGCACAACATCGATGTACACGTCAAGGAAGGCGAATTCTTTACCTTCCTGGGGCCGTCGGGCTGTGGCAAGACCACCACCCTTCGCGCCATCACCGGCTTTGTGGAGCCGGCGCAGGGCAGCGTGCACGTGGCCGGGCGGGACATCACCCGCGTGCCCATTGAGGAGCGCAACATCGCCATTGTGTTCCAGAGCTACGCGCTGTTCCCCACCATGACGGTGTACGACAACATCGCCTTCGGCCTGAAAATCCGCCGCCTCAAGAAGGACGAAATTGACCGCAAGGTGCGCGCCATTGCGCAGAAATTGGATTTATCCGACGAGCAGCTCAAGAAGGCCGTCAGCCAGCTGTCCGGCGGTCAGCAGCAGCGCGTAGCCATTGCCCGTTCGCTGGTCAACGACCCGGACATCATCTGCATGGATGAGCCGCTGTCCAACCTGGATGCCAAGCTGCGCGTGCAGCTGCGCAACGAGCTCAAGGACATGCAGAAAAACTTTGGCATTACCTCCATCTATGTAACCCACGACCAGGAGGAGGCGCTCACGCTGTCCGACCGCATCGCGGTGTTCAACAAGGGCTATATTGAGCAGATTGGTACCCCCAACGAGGTGTACAACCGCTCGGCGACCGAGTTTGTGTGCAACTTCATCGGCGATATCAACCGACTGGAGCCGCCGCTGGTGGAGGCGCTGCGCGCGAAAGGGCTGGCGCTCGACCCGGCGCACACTCACTACCTGCGGCTGGAGCGCCTCAGCCTGGGGGAGGAGAGCGCTTTGGCCGACCTCATTTTGCCCGGCGTGGTGGAAAGCCGCGAGTACTACGGCCTGTACATCAAGTACAGCATCCGCCTGGACAGCCAGCTGATCCGCGCCATCGAGAAAAACGACGGCGTGCACATCCACGAGCCGGGCGAGCAGATCAATGTGGGCATCATGGCGCGTGATTTGATGCGCTATGACGCGCAGGGCAAGGCGGTGAGCGCATGACCACCTTGCGGGACCGGGCGCAAAAGCCCGCCGGCCTACGGCCCGGCGTGTTGCTCAAGCTGTTTGGCGTGGGCTTTTTCGTGTACCTGTTTTTCGGGTTCATGCTGCTGCCCACGCTCAACACCCTCACGCAGATATTCACCGCACAGAACCCGACCACCGGCGCCACCGACCCTTGGGCGGTCATTCGCTTCTTCTTGGCCGGCAGCATGAGCAAGTACCTGTGGAACTCGGTCAAGCTGGCCGTGCTGCTGGTGATCACCGTCAACGTGGTGGGCGTCAGCCTGGTGCTGCTGACCGAATACTTTGACATCAAGGGCGCCAACATCCTGCGCATGGGCTACATGACCACGCTGATATACGGCGGCATCGCCCTGGGCACGGGCTACCTGTTTTTATACGACAGCAACGGTATCATCACCACCTTGCTGGTCAACGCCTTCCCGGGCATGAACCCCAACTGGTTCAGCGGCTTTCGCGCGGTGCTGTTTACCATGACTTTCGCTGTCACCAGCAACCACATGCTGTTTTTGCGCAATGCCATCCGCGGCATTGACTACAACACGGTGGAGGCCGCGCGCAACCTGGGCGCCGGCCCGCTGCGCGTGCTGTGGAAGGTGGTCTTCCCCACGCTGCTGCCCACCATGTTCTCCCTCACCATCATGACCTTTATCACCGGCCTGTGCGCCATGTCGGCCCCGGTGCTGCTGGGCTACGACTCCATCAACCCGGAGATTGTGCGCCTGGCCGGTTCCTCTGTGGCGGATGAGGCCTTTCCCCAGGCGCGCGCCGCACTGCTCAGCGTCATTCTGGCGCTGTTCACCATCGGGCTGCTTACCATCCTGTCCGCCTATGAAAAGCGTGGGCACTACCTCTCTGTCAGCAAGACAAAGGCCCGCCTGGTCAAGCAGAAGATACACAACCCCGTCGCCAATGTGCTGGCCCATATCTACGCCTACGTGCTGTTTGTGGTGTATATGACGCCGGTGGTGATGATTGTCATCTTCTCCTTCCAGACGCATGGCGCCATCCAGATGAAGACGCTGGACTTCAGCAACTGGACGCTGGTCAACTACGTGGGGCAGCAGGATTTCAGCTACCTCACTTCCCGCGGCGTGCACCGGGTGCGCGAGGGGGCCATCAGCGGCGTATTCAGCAACGAGGCCACGCTGGGCGGTATCCGCACCAGCTTCATCCTGTCGGCGCTGGCGGCGGCCGCGGCCTGCGTCATTGTGGTGGTGGCCTGCAACTACATCTTCAAGCGCAACAAAAAGGGCAAGCTGCGCAAGTCCGGCGCGGTACTGGAGTACAGCCTGCTGTTTCCCTGGCTGCTGCCCACCATCCTCATCTGCTACTCCTACCGCATCTACTTCAACAGCAACGATATCTGGTACGTGGCCAATCAAAACCTCTATTACATGCAAAATGTGCGGCTGCTAATCATCATCGCCTACATGGTGGTCAAGCTGCCCTTCTCGCTGCGCATGATCAAGGCCAGCTTCTACGCCATTGATACCGAGTTGGAGGACGCCGCGCGCTCCCTGGGCGCGGGCGGGCTGACCACCTTCCTGCGGGTCAAGCTGCCCATCATTTTGCCAAGCGTGCTGGCGGTCTTCGCGCTCAATTTCAACGCCCTATTCACCGAGTACGATATGTCGGCCACCTTCGCCAGCAGTTACGGCACCAGCTATGCTATGGTGCTGCAATCCATGACGCGTGAGGAGGGCCTCTACGGTTACAACGTCAACGCCACCGGGCGGCGCAACGCCAGCACGGTGTTCATCATGCTGGTGTCCGGCCTCATCCTCTACCTGGTGTACGGCATCGGTGCCCGCGACCTGGCCGAGCGCCTGGCCCGCCGCGACAAGTGGCGCAAGCGCTGGGACAAAATGAAGGGGCCGTTTGTTCGCAGGAAGGCACCGATGGTCAAGGAGCAGCCCAACCTGGTGGACATCGAGGACGTTGTGGGGGATTTTGTTGGGGCGATGCGATGAGTAGGTTAGGGGTTAGGGGGTAGGAGTTATCAGTTAGGGGTTATCACGCATTGAACTACTATGTAAATAACGACAGCCGGGAGAAAATCTCGCGGCTGTTTTTTGATCATTGTCGGCGATATTCGGTGATGCCGCTGGGCGGACATGAAGCGCTTTTTTCGTCTGAATAGAATTTTTACACAACCACCAGCCTTCTTTTTACATGGGGCCTTTATCCTCATGGTGATGCAATCAAAGCAAAGACAGAGGATGAAAGGAAGGTATCCCATGAAGAAACTCACCGCCCTGTTGCTGGCAGCCATCATGCTGCTGAGCCTGACCGCCGCCATGGCGCAGGAAGGCCCGTCCGCCCAGGCCCCCCAGGCCAAGTACGTGTTCTTCTTCATCGGCGACGGCATGGGCGCGCCCCAGACCACCGCCACCCGCTACTACCTGGGCACCCAGGAAAACCCGGACAGCCCCTACCCCGTGCCCAGCAAGCTGGTGTTTGACAACTTCAAGTACACCGGCCTGATGACCACCTACGACGCCAGCAGCTTTGCCCCCGACAGTGCCAGCACCGCCAGCTCCATGGCATCGGGCGCCAAGACCTTGTCCGGCGTGATCAACTATGACGTCAACAAGGAAAAGCCCTTCAAGCTGGTCAGCGAGTACGCCAAGGAAGCCGGCATGAAGGTGGGCGTGATTTCCTCCGTCAGCATTGACCACGCCACCCCCGCCGCGTTCTACGCCAAGGTGCCCAGCCGCAACCAGTACTATGATATCTCCGTGCAGGGGCTGACCGGCACCGTGCTGGACTTCCTGGGCGGCGGTGGCTTTAAGCGCCCCGATGGCGAAAAGGATACCCCGGCCAAGAACCTCTTTGAAATCGCCAAGGAAAATGGCTTCAATTACGTCAACGACAACGAAGCCATTCGCGCCATCGGCCCCGACAGCGGCCGCGTGCTGGCCATCGTGCCGGACAAGGGCGACAGCGACTCCATGCAGTATGAAATCGACCGCCTGGCCAAAGTGGCCGCGGGGGAAGACAGCGTGAGCCTGGCCGAGATGACCGCCGCTGCCATCCGCAACCTGGACAACGACAAGGGCTTCTTCCTGATGGTCGAAGGCGGCAAGATTGACTGGACCTGCCACGCCAATGACGCCACCACCTCCATCTATGACACGTTGGCCTTTGAGGACGCCGTCAAGGAGGCCGTGGCCTTTGCCGAGAAGCACCCCAAGGAGACCCTGATCGTGGTGACCGGCGACCATGAAACCGGCGGCCTGACCATCGGCTTTGCCACCACCGCCTACGACACCCACTTCCAGTACCTGCAAAACCAGAAGATGTCCTACGTGAAGTTTGACGAGCAAATTGCCAAGATGCGCGAGGACGGCACCGGCTTTGAAGACGCCATGGCCATCGTGGCCGAGAACTTTGGCCTGACGCTGGAAGAGGGCAAGGACCTCACCCTCACCGCCAAGGAGCGCGAGGCCCTGCTGCGCGCCTTTGAGCTGAGCATGCTGCCCAGCGCCCAGCGCACCATCGGCGAGCAGGAAGCCTTCCTCTACGGCGGGTACGAGCCCTTCTCCATGGCCATCACCCACACCCTCAACAACAAAGCCGGCCTGGCTTACACCAGCTTTGCCCACACCGGCCTGCAGCTGCCCGTCTACGCCACCGGCGCCGGGGCCGACAACTTCTCCGGCTCCTACGACAACACCGATATCTTCCACGGCTTCATGAACGCCATGGGCCTGGAAGTCAACGCGGAGATCCCGGCGCTGGCTGCCAAGTAATCACACATACCCAATCAATACATGCGGGCGCCCGTCAGGACGCCCGCATATCGCCGTAGGAGCAATCATGTCCAAAAAAATGAACCTGGTCTTTGTCATCGTGGCTGCCTTGCTCACGCTGGGCATGCTGCTGCTGCCGGACGCGTCGCCCCAGACGGCCGCCGGCGCCATCCCGCGCGAGAAGGTGCGCATCCTATCGGTGGACAACTCCATGCTGGACCCGCTGGGCATCGTGTACTCCGGCGTGCAGCAGTGCGAGGCGGAGATCCTGTCCGGCCCCCACAAGGGGGAGAAGGTGCCTGCGGCCAACTTCCTCAACGCCGACCTGGAGAAAGACAAGCTGTACCGGGTTGGCGATGTGGCGGTAGCCATGGTGCATACCCGCGGGGCGCAGTTGGCCGTCACGCTGGTGGACCTGGATCGCGGGCCCACCATGGGCTGGATGGTGCTGGGCTACATGGCGCTGCTTGTCATTTTTGCCGGGTTATCGGGGGTGGGCGCACTGGTCAGCTTGGCCGCCAGCGCCGTGATGATGTGGAAGGTATACATCCCCCTGCTGCTGCGCGGCGCGCCGCCCATCCCAAGCGCTTTGCTGCTGGTGGGGCTGCTTACCTGCGTGATTGCCTTTCTGGTGGCCGGGTTCAGCCGACTAGCGCTGTCTGCCATCATCGGCTCCCTGCTGGGCACGCTGACTACGCTGTTGCTGGCGGTGCTGTTTGCCGGGTGGCTGCGGCTGGATGGCACCACGCTGCCCTTCCTGACGCCGCTGCTGAGCCAGTCCAGCATGCAGCTGGATATGCGGGGCATCTACCTGGCGATGACCTTCATCGGCGCCTCGGGCGCGCTTACCGACTTGGGCATGGACATTGCCGCCGCCTGCCATGAGGTGCAGGTGCACGCGCCGCAGATTACCGGGCGCGCGCTGCGCCGCGCGGGCAACTCGGTCGGCCGCACCGTCATCGGCACCATGACCACCACATTGGTGATGGCCTACTCGGGCAGCTTCCTCACCATGCTGATGTACTACCAGGGGCAGGGCACGCCATTGGTGGATATCCTCAGCTACCGCTTCATCGCGGCCGAGCTGATGAGCGTCATCGTGGGGGCCTTCGGGCTGCTGGCGGTGGCCCCGCTGACCGCCGCTGTTTGCGGTTGGCTGTACACCAGGGGACGCATGGGTTCGAATCCCGCCACGCAAGATAATACGCAAGATAATACGCAAGATAATACGCAAGATAATACGCAAGATAATACGTAAGATGTTGTAGCTTGAAGCAAAATGTCGTATAATGCTGATATAAGAATGAGGTGATTGATTGAAGCATTATACGCCACCTTTTAACATAATCAATGCTATGGTCTCGACCATCTCCACCATAGCGGAAATGGTGGGCCGTATGAGCAATTATCGCGATTTTGAGGCGAAGCCGCAGCTTAGACGAAATAATCGTATACGCTCCATCCATTCCTCTTTGGCCATTGAAGCCAATTCGCTATCCCTGGATGAAGTAAAGGGCGTCATAGAGGGAAAGACGGTACTGGGTCCTAAGAAAGAAATACAGGAAGTGCTCAACGCCTATCAGGCCTATGATGAGATAGG
>CALNAU010000099.1 GCA_937874275.1 uncultured Clostridia bacterium
AAAGATTACAAAATCTTTACAAAACGCCCGGTTCGGGGTATGCTAAAGGCCGAAACCGGGGGCCACCCGGACGCCGGAGGATCGATGTCAGACTGGACGCCTACACAGCCGCCGCCGAGCGACGAACAGGAGCAGTTTTTCCAGGGCCAGCAGGGGTTTGCCCCCCCGCCAGGCCCTTATTCGCCTGCACAGCCGGGCCCGGGCTTTGAGGATGATGGGGATTTCTTTACCCCGGCGCGCCGCATGGGCGCACAGTCTCCCCGCCCCGCGCAGCCGCCGCAGGCCGCCGTCCCGCCGCCCTATCAGGGGCCGCTGGAGATGCCGCATAATCCCTTTGACCAGTTCCCCCAAATGCCGCTAAGCCCAGGGGGCACCGGGCACCATGTGCCGCCGGGCAATCCGCCGCCCACCGGGCAGGAGCTGCCCGACCGCGTGCCCTATCAGGCGCCGCCCAGGCAGCGCAGCATGATGATTTACCTCTATTTGGGGCTGGCCGCGCTGGTGGTGGTATTGGGTGTGATGGGCATCACCCAGCTGCTCAACAACAAGGAGCCGCGCACCGCGGTGGTCACCATCTCCGAGCAGGGCAACACCTACTCCGGCAGCGCCATCATCGTGCGCGACGAGACGGTGTTTACCCAGGAGGGTGTATCGGACATCCGCTATACCGCGGAGGAAAACGCCGTGGTTTCCCGCGGCGACCCGGTGTGCACCGTGTACACCACCGGCTTCAGCGGCAGGGAATTAACCCAGCTGCAGACCTACCGCAAGCAGATCAAGGAATACCTCAAGATTTTGCAGGGCGAGAGCAACGCGCCCGACACCAAGCTGCAGCTGCTGGACACCACCATCTTCGACCGCGCGGTGGAGACCCGCGCGGTGATTCAGGGCATGCACGGCAACCTGCTCAACCAGGAAGGCCTGCTCAAGGAGGCCATTTCCTCCCGCTACAGCTATATGAAGCAGAAGTATCCCGACGATACCAAGCTCACCCGCCTCTACGACAACGAGAGCAACCAGCTGCAGCGCATCGAGACCTGGACCAAGCAATACAATGCCACCGACAACGGCATCGTCAGTTTCTACACCGATGGGTTTGAAGGCGCGCTGAACATGAACAGCTACGAGGGCTACAGCCCCCAGGAAGTGCGCGACATGTACAACGGCAAGGTGCCTACCGCCTTTGTGCGCGACAAGAACACCGATGACGTGTACCGCCTGGTGCGCCCCTATGAGTGGGCGGTGCTGATGCTGGCCGACGACCACGCATGGAACCCGGCCATCGGAGAGACCTACCAGATTATGATTGAGAGCTTTGACAACACCACGGTGTCCGCCAAGGTATCCAGCGTCACCCGCGCGGGCGGCGACCTGCTGGTGCGGCTCACGGTCAACTCCCCCGTGGACCCGGTGCTCAACATCCGCTCCTGCCACGTGCAGTTGTCCACCTCCACCATCACCTACGCGGTGCCCAACTCGGCCATCGTCAGCAAGGACGGAGTAATCGGCGTGGTGGTGCAGTTCCGCGAGGGGATGTTCATCGTACCGGTGGTGCGCGTATCCAGCGACCCCACCCAGACCTATGTGGTGCCGGTCAACCCCGGCCACCTGTATGAGGGGCTTAGCGTGCAGCTGTTCCCCGACCAGCAGCGCTGACAGCCCGCGGGCTCGTCCGCCACCCCCGTTTGCTTGCATTTATGCGGCATTGCCCCTATAATAACGGCAACATTTCGTAAGCCGCTGCGCCCCGTGGCGCCGAGGAGGAAACAGGATGGATTTTCGCTCAATGCTCGACCAGGTTAAGTCTGCCTTCGTAATCGGGAAGAACAACCCCTTCCTGCACGGCCGGCAGAACAGCCGCGGCGAGGAACAGGGCTACCGGGAGGAGCCTGTCTACCAGGCGCCCCAGCAGGCCTATGCCCAGGGCAACCCCGGCTACCAGGCCTACCAGCCGCCCTATCAGCAGGCCGCGGCCCCCTATCAGCCGGAAGCCTATGGCCAGCAGCCCGATCCATTCCAGCAGCCCTACGCCCCCCCGCAGCAGCAGCCCTACGCGTATCAGCCGCCGGAGGCGCAGCAGCCCGTGTGGCAGCAGCCTGCCCCCCAGCAAAGCTATCAGGCGCCGGCACAGCAGCCGCAGCAGCCCACCTTCCAAACACAGATTCAGCCCGACCCCTTCCGCGCGGAGAGCGGGCGCAACCGGCGCTCCCAGCAGCACCAGGCTGCTCAGCAGCCTGCGCCGCAGGCCCCCTACGCTCCGCCCCAACAGGCGGAGAACGTGGTGCCCTTCCCCGGTGTGCAGCAGCAGCCGGAAAGCGCCGGTGTGGACGCCTATGTGATCAACGTGTTTAACATCAACACCTGCCGCCAGGCCATGAGCTGCCTGCGCAAGGGCCAGTGCACGCTGATTGTGATGGACCAGCTGATAGACAAGGCGGAGATTCGCCGCTATGTGGACATGCTGACCGGCGCCTGCTACGCGCTGAACGGCACCATGACGCGGCTGTCGGCCAAAATCGGCTTCTATATCATGGCCCCCGCGGGCATGACCGTCTATACCGACCCCACCACCTCCAACGCCAACGCCCAGCCCAAGCCGCAGCAGACGCCGCTGTACCACGCGCCCGCCATGCCTGGCAGCGCCCCACAGCGCGCGAGCGATTTTTCGGCCCAGGGCCCCTATGGCGCCGTACCGCAGATGAACTTCTCCGCCCATCAGGCCGAGCCGCAGCAGCAGCCCGCGGCGCCTCAGCAGGACGCCTATCAGAATTGGCAGCCCGAGGCCGCGCAGGCACAATCCCCCTACACACAGGAGCAGCAGCGCTACGCGCAATAACCCCTCAGCAGGGCGAATGTGTGGCGCGTAGCTTGGCCACGGCGGTTTTTCTGTTATCGCCAAACCGAAAAAGCATAACCATCAACGCGTTGACGACTGATTTGAGTAGATAAAGGAGAGACAGTTATGGCAATCACGGTCACGATGATAGAGGAAAAAGAGTTTAAGACCAAAGTCCGCGGCTACGACCCGGTGGAGGTGGACGAGTTTCTGGACGCCATCTGCGATGAGATGGTGGACATGCAAAACACCATCCAGACGCTGCGCGAGCAGCTGAAGCAAAAGAGCGAGCAGAGCGCCTCGTTCGCGCCTCTGCCCGTGCCCCCGGTGGCCCCGGCCCCCATCCCCGCCATCTCCTCCATGACCGGCATGAAGGATGACGAGGACAGCATCCCCGCGGACATCGAGACCGCGCAGAAGCTGCTGGCCGATACCCAGAAGGCCTGTGACAAGGCGCTGGCCGACGCGCAAAAGCGCGCCGAAACCATCCTCAAGGAAGCCGAGGACCTGGTGCCCGACCCTGAGCTGATTGACCTGGAGGCCGAGCGCGACAAGGTGCGCGAGGAGATTGAGAAGCTGAAGGCCGATGCCATGAGCTTCCGCAAGCGCTTCCAGTCCATGCTGCGCGACCAGAACGACATTCTGGAAACGGATCTGTTCTGATGCTGCTCGGCGCGTTGGAGGCCGGCGGCACCAAGATGGTGATGGGGCTGGCGGACAGCGAGGGGCGCATCCTCAAGCAGGAGGCGTGCCCCACCCGCTTGCCCGAGGAAACGCTGGGCGACATCCTGGCGTTTTTTGAGGGCGAGAAAATCGACGCCCTGGGCATTGCCACCTTTGGCCCGGTGGATTTGCGGCCGGATTCCCCCACCTATGGCAACATCACCAACACCCCCAAGCTGGCCTGGCGCAACTTTCCGCTGTACGCGCGGCTGAAGGAGGCGCTGGGCGTGCCCTGCGCCATCGATACCGACGTTAACGGCGCGGTGCTGGCCGAGGCCGAGCTGGGCGCCGGCGAGGGGCTCAAAAACTGTGTCTACTTCACCGTGGGCACCGGCATCGGCGGCGGCGTGCTCAGCGGCGGCCAGCTGGTGCATGGGCTTATTCACCCGGAGTGGGGCCACGTCATCATGAACCGCCACCCGGAGGATCCCCTGCAGCGCGGTGTGTGCCCTTACCACGAGCATTGCGTGGAAGGCTATGCCTGCGGCCCCGCCATGCAGGCGCGCTGGGCGATGCCCGCGCAGGAGCTGCCCGACGATCACCGCGGCTGGGCGCTGGAGGCGCATTATCTGGCGCAGCTGTGCGTGGACGCCATGATGACCGTATCGCCCGAGCGCATCATATTGGGCGGCGGCGTGATGCACCACGAAGCGCTCTACCCCATGGTGCGCAAAGCAGTCACCGGCATGCTGGGCGGCTACCTGGCCAGCCCCGCGCTCAACGATATGGACAGCTACATCGTGGCGCCCCGGCTGTACCCGGATTCCGGCCTGGTGGGCGCGGCGCTGCTGGCCAAACAGGCATTGGGCCGATAACAAAAGGAATGTTCATCATGCACCCGTCCACATCATTGGGCGGGTATTTTTTGTTTGTTTAGGATTCGACAAAAATGGATATATCATGGTTGCGGGTATTTGCCCGAGAGAATCACATCAGACAAAGGAGTCTTTTTTTATGTTGAAAATCGGTATCATTCTGGGCAGCACCAGGCCCGGACGCAATGGCGAGGCAGTCGCCAAGTGGGTGCTGGAGCAGGCCAACAAGCGCGGGGATGCGCAGTACGAGCTGGTGGATGTGGCAGCGTTTGACCTGCCGCTGCTAAACGAGGCGGTGCCGCCCAGCTACGGCCAGTACGAGCATGAGCACACCAAGGCCTGGTCGGCCGAGATTGCCAAGTATGACGGCTATGTGCTGGTGACCCCGGAGTACAACCACGCGCCCGGCGCCGCGCTCAAAAACGCGCTGGACTACCTGTACAACGAATGGAACGACAAGGCCGTCGGCTTTGTGGGCTATGGCAGCGCGGGCGGCGTGCGCGCGGTGGAGCAGCTGCGCCTGGTCACCGCCGAGCTGCAGATGGCGGGCGTGCGCAACCAGGTGATGCTCAGCCTGTTCACGGACTTTGAAAACTTCTCCGCCTTCAAGCCCATGGCGCATCAGGAGAAGAGCCTGGGCGCTATGCTGGACCAGCTGGTGCGGTGGAGCACGGCGCTCAAGCCCTTGCGCGCTGTGTAAATATACGCATTCGTCACACAACACTTTCACAAGGCCGTCCCCGTTTATGGGGGCGGCCTTGGCCGTAGGTCGCCTTCCCGCGTTTGAAAATATTTGACATTATATGTAGTCCTGCTATAATTCTTGCGTATGAGCCCCATACGACTCATACCAATTATTCCGAAAGGGTGTTAGTGTGCTCGCTGTCGCTCTTTTTTTCTTGTGGATTGTTTTCAACGGCCGCTTCACGTGGGAGCTGGTCGCCTTTGGCGTGGTCATCGCGGTGGTGTTGAGCTGGTTTACACAAAAGTTTGTGGCGCCGGACCTTACGCTGCGCAAGCAATGGGGCGTCGCCAAGCGCCTGCCCGGCTACCTGCGCTTTGCCTGGCTGCTGGTCAAGGAAATTGTGTTGGCCAACTTTGCCGTGATGCGGATGATTCTGTCCGACCGGGATATTGTGGTACCCAAGCTGGCGGTGTTCAAAACCGCGCTGAAGACCCGGCCCGCCCGCGTGGTGCTGGCCGACTGCATCACCCTGACGCCGGGCACCATCACCGTACATTTGGCCGATGACGAGTACCTGGTGCACTGCCTGGATGAGAGCCTGGAAGAGGGCCTGCACGACAGCGCCTTTGAGCGCCGTCTCATCAAGATGGAAGAAAGCTGGGCGCAGGAGGAGGGGCAGCATGACCCTGCATAACGCCTACAGCGTGCTGTATATCGGCGCCCTGTCCGTGCTGATGGTGCTGGTGGTGGCATGCTTTATCCGTGCCATCAAGGGGCCCTCCATCGCCGACCGCATTGTGGCCATCAACATGATTGGCACCCAGACGCTCATCATGATTGGTCTGGTGGCCCTGCTGATTGGCGAAGGGTATCTCACCGACGTGGCCCTCATCTACGCCATGATCAGCTTCCTGGCAGTGGTGGTGCTGTGCAAGGTGTACATGGGCGTGTTTCTGGAGCGCCGCGCCCGCGAGCAGGAGGAGGAGCAACGGCATGCTTGACTGGCTGCGCTTTATCCTGACCGCCGGGCTACTGGTCAGCGGGCTGATAATCCTCATCACCGCCGTGATGGGCGTATACAAATTTGACTACGTTTTGAACCGCATGCACGCGGCCGCCATGGGCGACACGCTGGGCCTGCTGTTTTGCCTGCTGGCGCTGATTGTCAGTGCGCCGGATTGGACCACGGCGCTCAAGCTGTTGCTCATCATCTGCTTCCTGTGGGTGGCAAGCCCCGTCAGCAGCCACCTGATTGCGCGCCTGGAGGTTACCATCAACCCGCGCTGGCAGCAGCTGCCACCGCCGCCGGGCAAGGATGAAAAGGAAGAGGAGGTACAGCCGTGAGCTTTGTCAAGATTGCCCTGCTGGGCATGCTCATCGTGTGCGCGCTGGGCGTCAGCTTTACGCGCAACCTGCTTACCTCGCTCATTGTCTACATGGCCTATAGCCTGATGATGGCCGTGATCTGGATGCTGTTGGAGAGCCCGGACCTGGCCATCACCGAGGCCGCGGTGGGCGCCGGCATCACCAGCGTGCTGTTTTTTGTAACGCTTAAGAAAATCCACGCCATCAAAGGAGACAAAGACCATGAGCAAGCGCAGAAGTGACTGGGAGCAGCGCCCCCAGGCCCGCTTCCTGCGCTGGATGCGGGATGGCTACGGCGCGCTGGACGACCAAATTACCACCTCCATCAGCCAGCCGGCCGCCCCCCGCCCGGACCAGGAGGCCATGGAAGCGCACGATATTTTGGTCGGCACACACCGCCATGAGCGCGAGCTGGCGCTGGACCGCCTGGCCCACTACGACCTGCAAAACTGGGCCAACACCCGTGGCCGCAAGGTGCTGGGCCGCCTGTACGCGGTGCTGGCGCTGCTGCTGGGCCTCATCCTGATTTACTTCCTGCTCAACACCGTGGCCTTCATGCCGCGCTTTGCCTCGGCCGATGTGCCCGCCAACAACGAGGTCATCGCCCGTTATGTGGAGAAGGGGCTGGAGGAGACCGGGGCCATCAACATTGTAGCCGGCATGATTCTGGACTACCGTGCCTTTGACACCCTGGGCGAGAGCACGGTGCTGTTTGTGGCGGCCTGCGCGGTGCTGATTTTGCTGCGTATCGACCTGGACGACCACGGCCAGCCCATGCAGCAGCTGATTGCCGAGGAATCGGACGACCGCCACTACGAACCCAAGAACGACCGCATCCTGCAGGGCAGCGCCATGGTGCTGACGCCCATCATTTTGCTGTTTGGCATCTACGTGCTATTCAACGGGCACCTGGGGCCGGGCGGCGGGTTCTCGGGCGGGGCCATTTTGTCCAGCGGGCTCATCCTCTACCTCAACGCCTTCGGGTTCCAGAAGGCGGGCCGCTTCTTCACGTACAAGATTTTTATGTGGGTCAGTTTCTTCTCGCTGGGCTTCTATGGGGTGGCCAAGGCCTACTCCTTCTACATGGGGGCCAACGGCCTGCACAGCGGCATCCCCCTGGGCACGCCGGGCGCCATTTTGTCCAGCGGGCTCATCATGCCGCTCAACATCGCCGTCGGCCTGGTGGTTGCCTGCACGATGTATATCTTTTACGCCCTGTTCCGCAAGGGCGGGCTGTGAGGGGGATGGATATGTGGCAAGCGCTATATGACAACCTGGAGCAGACGGTCGCCGTCATCCTCTTTGGCATCGGCTTTACCATTTTGCTGCTGCAACGAAACCTGATTCGCAAAATCATCGGCCTGAACATCATGAGCACGGCCACCTACCTGTTTCTGGCGTCCATGGGCTACATTGAGGGGCGCAAGGCCCCCATCGTGACCGACGGGGTGACCGACCTGGCCGCCTACATCAACCCCATTCCCGCGGGGCTGGTGCTGACGGGCATTGTGGTGTCGGTCAGCTTTACGGGCATCATGCTGGCGCTGACCGTCCGCCTGTACCGCCGCTACCGCACGCTGGACATTGACCAGATTGCGCTGCTGGCCAAGGGGGAGGACATGGCATGACGCTGGCGCGCAACTTCCCCTTCTTCAGCATTCTGGTTTGCCTGGTGGGCAGCGTGGTGACATCGGTGCTCAAGCCGCGCGCGGCCAAAGCGCTGACCATCATCATCGCGGGCGTGGTATTGGTGCTCAGCGCCTTCACGCTGCGCTACGCCCTGGCGCTGGAGTCGGCCGAGCCCTTCATGATGGGCCACTTCCCCGCCCCCTGGGGCAACGAGCTGCGCATCGGCCGCCTGGAGGCGCTGATGGCGACCGGAATATCCGCGGTGCTGTTTATCACCCTGGTGGCTGGCTTCTACCACATGCCGGCCTTTGTCAGCGAAAAGAAGCTGGGCCTGTACTGCATCATGGTGGATCTGGCGATGTGCGCCATTCTGGTGATGCTCTATACCAACGACCTGTTCACCGCCTATGTGTTCATCGAAATCATGACCATCGCCTCCTGCGCGCTGGTGATTGTGCGCCAGAACGGGCACACGCTGGTGGCCGCCACCCGCTACATGATCATGAACCTGCTGGCCTCGGGCCTGGTGCTGCTGGGCATCTCCATGCTGTACGGCATCACCGGCCACCTGCTGATGGAGCCGCTGGGCCGCGCGGTACGCCACATTGTAGAAACCGGTCAGTACATGGAGCCGCTAACGGTGGTCATCGCCCTGATTACGGCAGGGTTAGCCATCAAGAGCGCGATGTTTCCCTTCCACGCGTGGGCGCCGGATACCTACGCCTTCGCGCCGCCCATGTCCAGCGCCATTTTGTCCGGCTTGATTGGCAAGGCGTACATCTTCCTGCTGATTAAGTTTTTCTACCGCGTCATCGGGCTGGATGTGATTGTGGGCACCAATGTGGACAGCGTGCTGTTTGTCTGCGGCGTGTCGGGCATGCTGATGGGCTCGGTGCTGGCCATCAGCCAGCGGGATATCCGCCGGATGGTCGCCTATTCCTCGGTCTCCCAGATTGGCTACATCTACATGGGGCTGGGCATGGGCACCGAAGCCGGCGTGGCTGCGGCGCTGTTTCAGATGCTGGCCCACGCGGCCGCCAAGTCGCTGCTGTTTTTGTCCACCAACGAGCTGGTCAGCGTGTCGGGCGACCGCAAGCGCTTCCACTACCTGCATGGCGCCGGCTACCGCAACCCGGTGGCGGGCGTGGTGTTCACCGTAAGCGCCATGAGCCTGGTGGGCATCCCCTTCACGGGCGGCTTTATCGCCAAGCTCAACCTGGCGACCGCCGGCATGCCCATGGGCGGCTGGATGCGGGCACTGGTATTGATTGCCCTGGCCATCAGCACGCTGCTCAACGCCGTGTACTACCTGCACACCGTTGTATCCCTGTACCGCAGAGCGCCTGCGGAGATTGACTATCCCCCGTCCCACCGCGTACCGCGGCACGCTGCCGCCGCCCTGGTGATTTCGATGCTGTTGACGGTCTACCTTGGCCTGGGCTCGGGCCCCATCATGCGGGTGATTGAAGCGGGCCTGAAGATGTTTGCCTAAGGAGGAAGCCTTGTTTATGGATGGATTGCTGATGATTGTCTCGGTGCTGCTGCCCATCGTGTCGGCGCTGATGCTGATGCGCATGCCCTGGCTGAACGAAACACGCCGCACCCGCTGCACGTTTGTGGGCGCGGTGCTGGTGCTGGAGTGCATCGTGGTGGCCCTGGTGGCGCTGGAACCCCAGCGCACGGTGGTGCTCTTCAAGATGACCGAGCAGCTGCCCATCGCGCTGCGCTCGGACGGCACCTCGCGGGTGTTTTCCATCGTAATGGCGCTGATGTGGGCCAACTCCGGCTTCTTCTCTTTCCGCTACATGTCCCACGAGCAGAACGAGCAGAGCTACTACGCCTTCTACCTGCTGGCGCTGGGCAGCCTGATGGGGCTGACGCTGTCGGGTACGATGGTCACCATGTACCTGTTCTTTGAGCTGACCACCTTCCTGTCGGTGCCCATGGTGCTGCACACCCGCACCAAGGAGGCCATCGCCGCCGGCATCAAGTACCTCATCTACTCCATCGCGGGCGCCACCATGGGCCTGCTTGGCATCTTCTTCCTGACGCCCAACCTGGGCTCCCCCTACTTTGTGGAGGGCGGCACGCTAATGGCCAACGCCCTCAACATTCCGCGGGAGGCGCTGCTGGCCATCATCTTCGTCACGCTGGTTGGCTTTGGCACCAAGGCCGGTATGTTTCCCATGCACGGCTGGCTGCCCACCGCCCACCCCGTGGCCCCGGCCCCGGCCAGCGCCGTGCTGTCGGGCGTGATCACCAAGGCGGGCGTGCTGTGCATCTTCCGCATGCTGTTCTATGTCATCGGGCCGGACTTTATCCGCGGCACCTGGGTACAGACGGCGCTGCTGAGCTGCGCCACCATCACGGTGTTCATGGGCTCGATGCTGGCGCTGCGCGAGAAGACGCTCAAAAAGCGGCTGGCCTACTCCAGCGTATCGCAGGTGAGCTACGTGCTGTGCGGCCTGTACCTGCTGGACACCATGGCCTTTGACGGCGCGCTGCTGCAGATTGTGGTGCACGCGCTGACCAAGGACGCGCTGTTCCTGTGCGCGGGCGCCATCATCTTCACCACCGGCATCACCCAGGTGGACGAGATGCACGGCCTGGGCAAGCACATGCCCTGGACGATGTGGCTGTTCACCATCTGCTCCATCTCGCTGATTGGCATCCCGCCGCTGGGCGGCTTCATCGCCAAGTGGTACATCGCCGAAGGCGCGCTGTCAAGCGCCGTGCCGGTAGCGCTGTTCAACTGGCTGGTGCCCACAGTATTGCTGATTTCCGCCCTGCTGACGGCCGGCTACCTGCTGCCGCCCAGCATCACGGCGTTCTTTGACCTGCGCACCGATGGCGAGTGCAAGATTCCCCAGGTGCGCGCCAAGCCCACCATGCTGATGGTGGTGCCCATTCTGCTGCTGACGGTGGCCATTGTTGTCATCGGCATCAACCCCAGCCCCATGATTGATGCCTTCAACCGCCTGGCCGCCTCCCTGTTTTGATGCCGCTGTGAGAGGACGCGTATGATGCTGGCCGTTTCCATTGCGCTGCCATTGCTGGCCGGCGCGCTGCTGCCCGTCTTCCGCTGGAAGAGGCCCGCGGCGCGCAACGCCTACGTGCTGTTGATGACGGTGCTGACCTCGCTGCTGCTGGGATGGGCGCTGACCCAGCCCGCCAACGGCGCGGTGGACCTGCTGCGCTTCACCGACCGGCTGACCCTGTCCCTGCGCGCGGATGGCCTGGGCCGCCTGTTCGCGGTGCTGGTGGCCGTGCTGTGGCCGCTGACCACCCTGTACGCGGTGGAATACATGCAGGAGCACCCCAAGCAGGACAGCTTCTTCGCCTTCTTTCTGATGAGCTATGGGGTAACGCTGGGCATCGCGCTGAGCGCCAACCTGTTGACCCTGTACCTGTTCTACGAGATGCTGAGCCTGTCCACCCTGCCCCTGGTCATGCATGGCAGCAGCGGCGTCTCGGTCCACGCGGGCCTCAAGTACCTGTACTACTCGCTGGGCGGCGCGGCATTTGCCTTCATCGGCCTGGTATACCTGGTCTATTTCGGCGGCACAACGGACTTTGTGTTTGGCGGCCTGTTCACCCACGTGGGTATTCAGCACACTGCCCAGCTGCGCCTGGGGTATCTGCTGTGCTTCCTGGGCTTTGGCGTGAAGGCGGCGCTGTTCCCGCTGCACGGCTGGCTGCCCACGGCGTCGGTCGCGCCCACACCGGTGACGGCGCTGCTGCACGCGGTGGCGGTGGTCAAATCCGGCGTGTTCGCCATCCTGCGCATCACCTACTACAGCTTCGGCGCGGCGCTATTGCAGGGCAGCTATGCCCAACATATCCCGCTGGCGCTCACTGCCTTCACCATTGTATTCGGCTGCGCCATGGCGCTTCGTGAGCACCATCTCAAGCGCCGCCTGGCCTATTCCACGGTGTCCAACCTCAGCTACATCCTGTTTGGCGCGCTGCTGCTGACGCCGCAGGGCTACGCCGCCGGGCTGATGCACCTGGTGTTCCACTCGCTGATGAAAATCACGCTGTTCCTGGCGGCGGGCGTATACGTGGTGAAAGCCCGGGCCGAGGACGTGCGCGATTTGCGCGGGCTGGGCCGCAACATGGGCCTCACCTCCGGCGTATTCGTGCTGGGCAGCCTGGCGATGACGGGCATCCCGCCGCTGATTGGCTTTATCAGCAAGTGGTCACTGGGTGAGGCCGCCGTATTGCTGGGCGGCACGCTGCCGGTGGCGGGCGTGGTGGCGCTGCTGATCAGCGCCATCCTCACGGGCATTTACCTGTTGGTGCCGTCCTTCACGCTGTATACCGCCCGCCGGGCGGACGGCGCGCCGGAGCCTGCGCCGCTTGGCCTGCCCATGCGGGCTACATTGGGCGTGCTGGCGGCCGGAGTGCTGGTGCTCAGCTTTTACAGCCAGCCGCTGCTGGACTACCTGACGCGCATCGCGTCCGGCCTGGTATAAGGGGGGGTGGCGCTGATGGACTTCCTGCCTGTGCTGATGGTGGCGCTGCCCTTCCTGGCGGCCATCCCCTGCTGGGCATTGGGCCGCAAAAAGGCGGTCTGGGGCTATATCATCCTAATTGCCGTGACGGTGCTGGAGACAGCGGCCGCGCTGTGGCTGCTGCTGGATGGCCGCACGCTGGCGATGGCCTTCCCCCGCGTGATGGGCCTGGGCATCAGCCTGAAGGCCGACGGCTTCCGCGCGCTGTACGCGGCGGTGGCCAGCTTCATGTGGATGATGACCTCGCTGTTCACCCCGGCCTACATGGCCCACGGCCACAGCCGGGCGCGCTACTGCTTCTTCACGCTGCTGACCATGGGGGCCACCATTGGCGTCTTCCTGTCCGATGACCTGATTGGCGCCTTCATGTTCTTTGAAATCATGAGCTTCACCAGCTACTGCTGGGTGGCGCACGAGCAGACGCCCGGCGCCCTGCGCGCGGCGCAGACGTACCTGGCCATCGCGGTGCTGGGCGGCATGGCCATGCTGATGGGCCTGATGATGCTGTACCAGCGGGTGGGCAGCCTGGCCTTTGACAGCCTGGCGCACCTGGCCCACACGCCGGGCGATGCCTCGCTCTACTTGCCAGGCGCCTTGATACTGGCCGGCTTTGGCGCCAAGGCCGGCATGTTCCCCCTGCATGTATGGCTGCCCAAGGCACACCCGGTAGCCCCTGCGCCCGCCAGCGCCCTACTGTCCGGCGTGCTGACCAAGGTGGGCATCTTCGGCATTCTGGTCATTTCCTCCCGCCTGTTCTTTGGCGACGTGCTGTGGGGCAATGTGCTGCTGGTGCTGGGGCTGATCAACATGTTCCTAGGTGCCTTGCTGGCGCTGTTCTCCACCGACCTCAAGCGCACGCTGGCCTGCTCCTCCATGAGCCAGATTGGCTTCATCCTGTTTGGCATCGCCATGCAAAGCCTGCTGGGCGAGCACAACGCGCTGGCCGCCCAGGGCACGGTGCTGCACATGCTCAACCACAGCCTCATCAAGCTATGCCTGTTTATGGCGGCGGGCGTGATTTACATCAACCTGCACCAGCTCAACCTCAACGACATTCGCGGCTTTGGCCGCAAGCGCTGGGGCCTGATGACGTGTTTCTTGGTGGGGGCAGCATCTATCAGCGGCATCCCGATGTTCAGCGGGTATGCCTCCAAGACCCTGCTGCATGAGAGCATTGTGGAATATATCGTCCACCTGCAGCACCTGGGCGAAAGCGCCCTGTGGTATCAGCTGGCCGAGTGGGTGTTCATCATCACCGGCGGCATCACCTTCTGCTACATGCTCAAGCTGTTCATTGCCATCTTTGTGGAGAAGCACCCCACCCGGCAGGAGGCGTTCGACCGCATGGGCCGCGCCATGAGCGCGCTGCCGGCGCTGGCGCTGGGCGGCTCGGCGCTGCTGCTGTTTGTATTGGGCCTGCGGCCGGAGGATACCCTGGCGCCGCTTGCCAACCGCACGCTGGACTTTATGCACGCCCATGCGCCTGAGCACGCGGTGGTGTTCCTGGCGCCTGTCAACCTGATTGGCGGGGCCAAGTCCCTCATCATCGGCATCGCGCTCTACCTGCTGGTGGTGCGCCGCTGGCTGATGGGCAAGGCCGAGGATGGCCGCCCCTACCTCAACCGCTGGCCCCAGCGGCTGGACCTGGAGGAGAGCCTGTACCGCCCGCTGGTCAGCGGCATCACCCGGCTGGGCATCGCGCTGTGCACACCGCTTGATAAGCTGGTGGACGGCTTCCTCGGCCCTTTTGCATGGGGTGCCTTCGCTTTATTGGCGCGCGCTTTGGGCGCCGTTGAGGTCCTGTTCCGCCCGCTGTATGAGACAGCCACCTTCATTGCCCGTACCTTTGAGGTGCTGGTAGATGGGGTGTCTATGCTGCTGGTGCGCACGGTGCTGCGTCCTGTGAAGGGCCCTGCGGGCCCGCCGCCTGTGGGCAACCGGCTAACCTACGCCCTTGGCCGGGCAGCCGACCGCATCACGCTGGGCGCGCGCCGCCTGTTCGGCCGCGTGGGGCAGCCAGCGCCCAGCTACAGCTACCTGTTCGCCAGCCTGTGGCACACCATACAGGATAACAGCCGCCGCATCCTGCGCACGCTGTCCTTCAGCCTGATCTTGTTCGCGCTGGGGTTTGTGCTGTTGCTGGCGTATCTGCTGACCAGATAGTTTCATCGATTTGTTAAAGGCCTGCCCGCGTCTTGCGGACAGGCCATTTTTGTTTCTGGAAAGTATGAATCAGACAGCCTTTTTCGCGCGCTTTGGCCGCCAGCCCAGCATGTAGGCCAGCAGCAGCGCCAAATACAGCACGCACAGCACAATGGTCAGCCCCAGCAGCAGGTCGCTCTGCGGGGCGAAGCCTATCAACAACAGCATGGGCGCGCCAAACAGGATGGCCGTGCCGCTGCCGATGACTAGCTGATCGGCGGCCGGTGTCTTGTACAGGGGGTCAATCTGGCGCAGCAGCAGAATGCCCGAGCTGATGGTGCCCGTCAGCATGCCGTACATAGCCACGAAGCTCTCCTCGGCAAAGTCCGGCGTGAGCCGGCGGCACATCCAGCGCACGAAGAAATAGGTCACCACAGCGCCCAGCAGCGCCAGAATAAGGAACGGCGCCAGCAGGCCGGACAGGTCCTCCATGTTGATGGAGGCGATACCCGCCACAATCATCAGGTCAAACGCCAGGCCGGAGATGCGGTTGAGCAGGTAGTTGTTCTGGTACTGACGGTTGATGATTTTCTTCTTTCGCAGCTTGCCCAGCACACTGCGAAACCCGATGGCCACCGCGGAGCCCGTGATGAAGTTAAACCCCCACAGCAGCGGGGACAGCGTGCGGGCAAATCCCGGCGCCAGCCGCTCCACCAATGTGGTGATGCCAAGCGTCACCAGAAAGGTGGCCAGGTAGGTAACCAGCACCAGCGCCACCTGGGTGGAGAAGCGGTCTATCGACTCCTCCAGCGGCACCTCGTTCTCATCCTGGAAGATGTCCACCGTCACCGAGCCCGACACCGCGCTCACATCCCGGTGGTCCAGCCCCCTGCGCTTCATCAGGCGGCGGGTGTACCACAGGCCGACCAGGCAGGCGGACAGATAGCCCGCCGCCGCCAGCGATAGGCCAAAGCTGCGCCCGCCGATGAAGCCCAGCGCCTCGTAGCTGCTGCCCACGTTGTTGGCCTGCCCGGGCCCCTGCCCGTAGGCCATGGGCAGCAGCAGGCCCGCCGCCTTGAACAGACCGGGCATCACCGTGATGCCAAGCAGCACCGTTACCACCAGGCCCACCACGCCCTGAATGAGGTAGGTGGACACAATCAGCGCGCCGGATTTCATGGCGTAGCTCCCGCTGACCGCCTCCTTGGTGGTGCGCAGCGACAGCGCGATAAAGCCCAGCGCGATGCCGTGGTAGGTAATCATCTCCAAAATTTCCATGGGGATGTTCATCAACCCCGTATTGCGCAGGATGAGCAGCAGAAAGCCCGCCAGCGCCGATACCGGCAGCAGGCTGTTGCGCACAAACCGTACCTTGCGGTTGAGCGCGTTGCCCAGCAGCAGCAGCCCGGCAATGACGCCCAGGTAGACGAACGCGTTCCATAGCCCGGTATTGGCGGCTGAATAATCCATCGTCGTCACTCCTTTATCAGTTCAAACATATCCTTATACTTTAACGCGCTGCGTACATGGTCGCTGGCAAAGTCATAGCGCTCGCCATTGTCATCGGTGAGCAGCAGGCGATTCTTGCGGAAGATGGCCACGCCCCGCAGGCTGTCCATGGGCAGCGCCCAATCCCCGATGCGGATGTGCCGCCTGTCCATGTGCAGCGTGCCATGGGCAACCTCGCGGACTTTGTGGTCCTCCTGCACTTGGCGCAGAGTCTGCCCTTCGTCCTGCAGGGCAAAGTTTTCCTCGGCCATCATCCCCGCCAGCGTCTGCCGCTGCCAGGCCACCCAGTCGCGAATTTGGAGTTGACCGAAATCCCCCTCCAGCGCGCCCAGCGGCGTGTACACGGCCTGCGTGCCGCAGGCGGTACAGTGCAGGCGGTTGTCCTCGCCTTGCAGGCTGTCAAACGAAAGACAACGGGGGCACAGGTACAGGGCGTTCTCCAGCCCTTCCGCCGGTCTGCGGCCACGGTAGGGCACCGGGTTCACCTGCTGCTCCTGCGCGGCATCGATATGCAGGTCTCGCGCCAGCTGCGCGGCAATCTCCGCGTCCGTCATGGCCTTCAGCTGCTCAGGCGGGTAAATCCCCTTCACCTCGCCCCAGGTGCGCCCTCGGCGGAAGCCCCGCCCCCAGCGGGGCGCTGTGAAATAGCCGCCGCCCACCACATAGGTGACCAGCGTAGCCCCGGCGCTGCGCGCCAATGTGGCCGTACCGCGCGGGATGGGGCCCGTGACGCCGTCAAAACAGGTATGCCCCTCGGCAAACAGGCAGATGTTCTGCCCCGCGCGCAGCCGCTGCAGGATAGCCAGCACCGCCCGCATGTCCGTGCCCCCTTTGCGCAGGGCTACCGGGTTGTGCAAACTGACCAGCAACCGGCGCAGCAGACCGGATTGAAACACGGTGTCGCCAATCACAAAATGCATCAGCCGCGGGAACGCCCGCATCACCAGCATAAAGTCCAAATCCATGGTGTGGTTGGCCACCACCAGGTAGGGGGTCGGTATCTTCCCCACCGGCTTGAATCGAAAGCGCAAATACCACGCAAAGGGCGTCACCAACAGTGCCCGCCCCAAGCGGTAGGCGATGTCGTAACGCCGGGTCCCGTTGCTCAACTGTACTATCCTGCCTGGTCGATGAAATTTGATACGCTACACTCCGCGCACCTTGATGGACAGTATACCACGATTTGTACATTTTGATGACTGGATTTGCGAGATGTACATATTTATGTTGAAATAAAGTGAACATATGCTTGATTTATACATTTTATCATGCTAAAGTAACCTCAACAAAAGCCGGGCAGGCAACATAAGGAGGGGTAGTCGTGTCAAACGACCAGACAGGCAAGAGAAAACTGTCCCTTGCTGCGTGGATTTTTATCGGCATGTTTCTGGGCATTGTTGCGGGCATCATCTTCAACATGCTCAACATGGGCGGCTTTACCACCAGCTACTTGAAACCCTTTGGCACCATCTACATTAACCTGCTCAAGTTTCTCGTGGTCCCTGTTGTGCTGCTGTCCATCACCAACGGCGTGGTATCGCTCAAGGACATCAAGCGGGTTGGCACCATCGGCGGCAAGACCATCATCTACTATCTGTTTACCACCGCCATTGCCATTGTCATCGGCCTGCTGTTTGCCAACCTGTTCAAGGGCATGAACTGGTTCCCCAAACTGGAGACCACCGACCTGGTCTATGAGGCCAAGACAGCCAACTTCATGAACACCATCGTCAACATCTTTCCCAGCAACGCCCTGGCCCCCTTGGTCAACGCAGACATGCTGCCGCTGATTGTGTCGGCGCTGTTCCTGGGTGCCGGCATCCTGGCGGCCGGCGAACATGGCCAGCGCATCGGCCAGTTTGTGGCGGATGCCTACGAAGTGACCATGAAAATCCTGATGATGATCATCTGGCTGTCGCCCATCGGTGTCTTCTTCCTGCTGGCGGACGTCATTGCCGTCAATGGTGCCGCCATCGTAGGGTCGCTGGCACTGGTCATTCTGGTGGCCTTCATCGCCTATATCGTGCATGTGGTCATTGTGTACGGCGCCAGCGTCAAGTTCCTCACCAAGATGAGCCCGCTGGCCTTCTTCAAGGGGCTGGCCCCGGCGATGATTTGCGCCTTTACCACCACCTCCTCCAACGCCACGCTGCCGCTCAACATTGAGTGCTGCAACAAAATGGGCTCCGACCCCGAGGTGTCCTCCTTTGTGCTGCCGCTGGGCGCCACCATCAACATGGATGGCACGGCCATCTACATGGGGGTCACCAGCGTGTTCATCGCCTCCTGCTATGGGGTGACACTCACCCTGGGGCAGATGGCCACCATCGTGCTGACCGCCACTTTGGCCTCCATCGGCACGGCGGGTGTCTCCGGCGCCGGCATGATCATGCTGGCCATGGTGCTGGAGTCGGTTAACCTGCCGGTGGCCGGTATCGCGCTGATTGCCGGCGTGGACAAGATATTCGACATGGGCCGCACCACGCTGAACATCACGGGCGACGCCACCTGCGCCATGTGGATTTCCCGAATCGAGAAAATCAAGCGCGGCGCGCCCATCCCGTGGGAGAAGAAATAACGGATACATCCTGCATGTCTCCAGGGCGGCTTTCGCAAGAAGGCCGCCCGATTGATATCCTTGCGCGGAGGTCATAAGCCCAAAATATCCCAAGAATTGCTTGACATCAACCTGAAATCGACCTATGATATCTTTTACACATTCAATTATGAAAACGCTGAGTACATAAGGAGGCCTCCCTGATGAAGCGACTGTTTCTGGTATGGATGCTATGCAGCCTCATCCTGACCCCCGCGCTGGCGGACCAGCCGATGGAATACACCTACACGCCCGAGACCGGGGCGCTGACCGCCTACACCGGGCCGGGCGGGGAGGTGACCATCCCGCAGGAAGTATTGGGTCAGCCCGTCTATCAGCTGGGGGACTTCCTGTTTGACCAGAGCCAAACCATGATCGCCGCGGTCGTCCCGGAGGGCGTCACCCACATCGGGGTCAACGCGTTCTATTTCAATCAGAACCTGCAATCCGTTACCCTGCCGGACAGTTTGCAGGCGGTGGGCGGCTATGCCTTCTTCAACTGTACCGCCCTCAAGGAGCTGACGCTGCCGCCCAACCTGGCCGTCATTGGCGACAACGCCTTCGCCTCGCTGAGCGCCCTGGAGAAGCTCACCTTCACGGGCCCCGCGCCCCTGCATGTGGGCGAAAGCGCTTTCACCCTGGCGCGGGATAACCCCAATGCCATCATCACCGTGCCGGCTGACCAGCAGGCTGCCTATGAGCAGCTGCTGGGCTTGCCCTGCCAGCCGGGGCCGCAGAGCAAGCCCTTTGCGCTGACGTCGGATGCGGGCGACCTGACGGTGGACGCCGACGGTACCCTGACCGCCTACACCGGGCGTGCCGCCGCCGTGGTGCTGCCCGACCAGGTGAACGGCACGCCGCTACGCGCCATTGGCCCCGGTGCGCTGGCCGTCAACCGCAATATTTGGTACCTGGAGGTGCCCGAAGGCGTGGAGGTGCTGGGCAAACAATCCCTGCGCGCCACCGGCCTGATGGCCCTTCGCCTGCCCAATAGCCTGCGCGAGATTGGCGAGGACGCGCTGGAGAGCACCAACATGCTGACCTCCCTCACGCTGGGCAGCGGGCTGACCGAGCTGGGCAAAGGGGCCTTCCGCCAGACTCGGCTGAAGGAAATCACGCTTCCCGCGGGGCTTACCCAGGTGCCGGAAAACGCCTTCAACAACAGCATCTGGCTGGAAACCGTGATACTGCCCAACACCATCGAGGCCATCGGCCCAGCCGCCTTCAAGGGATGCTCCGCGTTGAGTTACATGGTGATTGATCGGGATGCGCTGCCCGACATCGCGCCCGACGCCCTGGAGGGCACCAAGCTGGCCGATGTGGACATTGCCGCCACCGCCACCAAAGCGCAGGAGGACGCGGCCCGCGCGGCGCTTGCGAAACTGGGCATTCAAACCAATGTGTGGCGCGCCAACGAAGCCGACCAGGCGCCATACGCGCCGGGGGACGCCTTTACCTTTGACGCGGCCACAGGCCTGCTGACCGGCTACACGGGCACGCAGACCGAAGTCAGCTCCTTCTGGAACATGCAGACCGATGACGGCCTGGTGGCCGTGTCGGGCATTGGCGAAGGCATCTTTCGAGGCAGCGCCGTCACCCGCTTTGACCTGCCGCGCTCCAACCAATTCACCACCATCGGCAATGAAGCCTTTGCCGATAGCCAGCTGGCGGAAATCCGCCTGTTTGACTCCCTGACCACCATTGGGGAAGGGGCTTTCCGCAACTGCAAGCAGTTGACACAGGTTATCATTCCGGATTCTGTCACCACCGTCGGCGCGGGTGCCTTCGCCGGGTGCGAGGGACTGACAAGTCTTGTGTTCCCCGCGTCTGCCGAGGTGGCACCGGATGCCTTCCAGGGGCTCAACCCCGATGTTTTACGTGCCACCGCCAGCGCCACGGACGAGCAGCTGGCCCGGCAGGCTGCGCAGCTCAACCTGCCCTGGTACATGGGCCTGCTGCGCGTGGGCGAGGAAAGCACGCTTGTCCCCATGCCGGAGTCCTATACCCCCAACGCGGAGACGGACTTTGAATTTGACGCGGCCACCGGCCAGATTACAAAGTATGTGGGCACCTCCGCCGATGTGGTCATCCCCCGCAGCATCAGCGGCGTGCCCGTGCGCGACATCGGGTTCACCGCGTTCTCTGACCTCACCGTGCTCAGCGTTACCCAGGGGCAGCAGGACAACCTGGGCCTGCGCTCGGTGGTCATCCCGGAAACCGTGCAGGAGATTGGCGACAGCGCCTTCCTCAACTGCAAGGCGCTGGAGCGCGTAATCAGCTACGGCCCCATCACGCTGCTGGGTGTGCGCGCCTTTGAGCAGTGCGAAAAGCTGGCCGACGTTCAGTTCATCAACGGCATCCGCGATATCGCGGGCTATGCCTTCCACATGTGCGGCGCGCTGACCGGGGTTGACCTGGGCGACAAGGTGGCCATCATCGGCGAAGGCGCGTTTCAGAAGTGCGGCGCGCTCAAACAGATGCGCATCCCGGCCAGCGTGACCGCCAT
>CALNAU010000100.1 GCA_937874275.1 uncultured Clostridia bacterium
ATGGCCACCAGGCGCACGGCCTCCAGCCAGTTGGTGCCCGCCGTCTTGAGGTGGAAGACACCGCCAGTCAGCCGGCCCACCGCGGGGAACACCATGAATTTGTCGGAGCCCGAGTGCACACTCACCTTGTAGCCGAACTTCTTGGCGATGGCGTCGTGCACGGCCAGCTCGCAGCTGAACTGCTCCACATCGCCGATGTAGTCAATGCCCTTTTGGAACTCACCGCAGAAGCGGGGTGCCAGCGACGCAAAGCGCACGCCGTGTCGCACCAGCTCGTTGGCCACGAAGTAGTGCTGCAAGGGCGTGGTGGGGGTCATGGTCTCGTCGATGGAAATCTCAAAATCCACCGGCTGGCCCTGCACATAGCGGGCATAGATGTCGCGCATGAAGCCGATGGCCTCCCCGTAGATAAGCACCGTGCGCATGAAGTTTTCCCGGTCAAAGGACAGCGTGACGCCGGGCGTGATGACGATTTCTTGATCCAGGTACAGCCCCTCCAGCTCGGAATCCGGCCGGTAGCGCGCGGCCAACTCCTCCCCCGACAGGTGGGCAGCGTCGCCGCGGATGTGCTCGCTGCAGTCCAGCGTAATCATGGAGTAGCCGCAGCGCAGCGCGTACTCAATTTCCTCGGGCTTCTTGAGATGATCACCATCAGCACCGAAGCCGCGCTTGTACCCGGCCTTGAACACCGCGAAGGTGGCGCAATCCAGCACATCCTCGTAGCTGCGCTGGGTGAGGTTCAGCTCGCGAATGGACTGCTGGGCCAGCACGGGGAATACCTGGGGGTATTTCTTAAACACCCGCAGGTGCCCGGCTGTGGCCACGCCCAGACGGTCGCCCACGCCCACGGAGCACCCGCCCTGCAGGCCGGGGCGCGGCGCGGTAAAGGGAAACACCTGGCGCAGCCGCCGGGCGTTCACATGGGACAGCGGGGCCACCAGGCACTCCTTGTCCTCGCGGTGCTCGCGCTCGCCCACAAAGCCCAGCGATTGGCCGATGACAATCAGCCGGTCGCCGGCATCGGTGTTCGCCATGAATACCGTGCAGCCCTCCAGCCGATGGATAGAGTCCGGGTAGGGGGTAAAGCCGCAGACTTGCTCGTGATGCACCATGTTAATCCTCCAATGTCAGGCCGAAGTAGGCCGCCGTATTGTTGTAGCTGATATCCTCCACCATGCGGCCCAGCAGGGGCATGTCGCAGGGGTATTCGCCGTTTTCCACCCAACCGCCAATCAGGTCGCACAGGATGCGGCGGAAGTACTCGTGCCGCGTGTAGCTCAGGAAGCTGCGCGAATCGGTCAGCATGCCGATGAAGTTGCCCAGCACCGACAGGTTGGCCAGGCTGGTGATCTGCTCAATCATACCCGTCTTGGTATCGTTGAACCACCAGGCGCTGCCGTGCTGCACCCAGCCGGGATGCTCCGGCCTTTGGAAGCAGCCGATGATGGCCCCAATCTGCGCGTTATCGGTGGGGTTGAGGGAGTAGATGATGGTCTTGGGCAGGCCTCCCTGCCGCTCCATATGCCCCAGCAGGGCACCCAGCTTCGCGCCGCTATCCGGCGCGCCCCAGATGGCGTCAAAGCCGGTATCCGGCCCCAGGTCGGCCATGGCCTGCGGGTTATTGTTGCGCACTGCGCCGTAGTGCAGCTGCATCACCACACCCCGCTCGCGGTACAGCCCGGCCAGGTAGGCCATGACCTCGGT
>CALNAU010000101.1 GCA_937874275.1 uncultured Clostridia bacterium
CGCTTAAGTCCCCTTTCAGTGATGACACCATTATATCACAATTCTCGTGTAGACATTATCTAAAGCTCTTTGGGGTTTGGGGGCATTCTTTCAAGAAAGCCCCCAAAATCGTTTCCTATCTATCCCGTCCCTTAACTCATCAGGGTCTTGTCGCCTTCCAGTGTCCGCAGCTCGGAGATTTCTTCGGTGCACTCCAGAACGCCCAGGTAGGTGCCATCGGTGTCGCGCACGGCGTAGTAGCGGATGAGGATGAACTTGCCGCCGCGCTGAATCCAGTAGGACTCACTGTCCTTGCGGCCCTGCTTGAAGGCCTCCACCAGGGCTTCCACGGCGTGCAGGCTCTTGGGCGGGTGGCAGTCGGCCACCTGGCGGCCGATGATGGTGCGCGTGCGGGGGAAGATGCGGTTCTTCTGCTCACTGAAGAAGTGCACGGTGTCATCGGCGGCGACAAAGGTCATGTCGCAGGGCAAGGTGTTGAGGACCGCGGTCAGCTCATTGATTTCAAAGTAACCGCTGGGCAGCTGCACGGAGGCATGGCCGCGGGGCGTGGGCTCGGCATGGCCGTGCTGGGCCCAGGCGGCGGCGTCGGAGGGGCTGGCGCCTTCAATGTCCTGGGCAAAGGCGTAGCCGATCTGGCTGCTTTCGCGGGCGACGGTACGCCAGGCGTCCTCGTTGAGGTGCTTGCGCAGCAAGGGCTTGAGGATTTCCTCCTCCTTGGTGATCATGTTACGCACCTGCTCCAGCATGCGGGGGTACATAGCGCCGGCCTGGGCTATGTCCCCGGCTTCCACGGCGGCCATAGTCTGCTTGATGAGTTCGCGGATTTCGTCGTCCACGCCCCACATCACTTTGGGCGGCGCGGTCACGCCGGCCTTCTCCAGGTAGGGGAAGAACAGGTTTTCCTTGCGGCTGTAGTGCAGGTCTATCTTGCGCAGCGCGCGCAGCGAATCGGCCAGCGCCTGCTGCCCGGCCTGGGCATCCTGTTGCCAGGCGGCGTAGGCGGGGGCCAGCCGGCTGTCCAGCAGGCGGGCCAGCCCCTCGTTCTCCTTGGAGAAGATGTACAAGGGGTGCCCGGCGGGTTCATCGGCACCCCCGGTCTGCACCGCGCCTTCAAAGAGGGCGGCGTGCACGTCGCATAGCTGCTGCACCTCGGACAGCTGCATGCCTTCTTCCATCAGCAGCTTTTCGGCATCGGCAATCTCGTCGGCGGGCACGCCGGCAAAATCCCGGCGAAAGTCGGCGCGCACAATCTCCAGCTCTTCTCCCCGGCTGACGCGCTCGATGTATTTCTTGATCATGTCCTTGCGTTCCATGGTTGCTCCTTTCGGTCCTGTGGCTGTTGTTCAGGTTGAGGATAACATGCCGACGGGCAATAAACATTGATTTGAATCAAGAATTGAAAAAACATCCGACGCCTCCAAAGAAGCGTCGGATGCGAGTCGATTGGGTGATGATACGCGCGGAATGCCTTAGCCGATGCCGCCCCAGATGCCGCCAATGACCAGTACCGCGACTGCCAATACGCAGTACACGTACTTGCTCAGGGGCATAATCCACACGGGCAGCGGCTTGCTCCGACCTTTTTGCAGCTCATCACGTACATTTTTGTCGCCGTAAATCCAGAAGAAGATGATGCCTGCCATCGCCGCGCCCAGGGGGCACACGTAGATGGAGACGGCATCCATCCAGGGGCTGATAATGCCCTGGATCAGGGTCGCGATGATGATGCCAATCCCGCCGATGGCCAGACATGCTTTGGCGCGGTCCAGCCCAAAGCGTTCCTGCAAGGTGGCGATGGGCGCCTCAAACAGATTGATGAGGGATGTCATGCCCGCGAACAGCACCGCCACAAAGAACACGATGGCCACAATGGGGCCGCCGGGCATTCCCTGGAAGAGGTTGGGCAGGAAGACGAACATCAGGCCGGGGCCGCCGCTGTCCAGCTGCACACCGGTGGTGGCCATGGCGGGGATGATGACGAATGCGGCCAGCAAGGCAGCAAGGGTGTCGAAGATGGCCACGTTGCGCGCTGAGTTGGGGATATCCTCGCCGTCAGACAGGTAGGAACCGTAGATCAGCGTGCCGTTGCCGGCAATGGACAGGGAGAAGAAGGCCTGACCCATGGCGTAAATCCATACCTTGGGGTCCTTCCAACCCTCGATGTTGAAGGTGAAGATGTAGCGATAGCCATCCGCGGCGCCGGGCTGAAATGCCACGTAGATGCCCAGGGCCAGGAAGAGGAAGAAGAACAGCGGCATCATGATTTTGTTTGCCTTCTCAATGCCATTGCCGATGCCGAACAGGAGGATGACAAAGCAGACAATGAGCCCGAGCCACAGCCACATGTTGTTGCCGAACGCGCGGGCGATGCCGTCAAACGCCGTACCGAAGGCAGGGACGCCGCCGGTCATGGTGCCTTCAATGTCAATCAACGGTGGATTGAGCGTAGCGCCTGTGAACGCGCCGAAGGTATACTTCATGATCCATCCAACCACGATGGAGTACCCAATCGCCAGCGCGAGGGAACCCAACACTGGGATAAGCCCCAGGGCTTCGCCTGTCTTGGGATTCAGGCCGCGGTTCCTAAACGCCTTGCCAAAGGCGCCGATTGGTCCGGAGCGGGTGCCACGGCCAAAGCCCATTTCGCCGATGACCCCGGAAGATGCGATGAGGAAAACGAACAGGAAGTAGGGAATCAGGAATGTTGCGCCGCCGTATTTTGAGACGCGTTGGGGAAACATCCAGATGTTACCCATGCCCACGGCCGAGCCGATGCAGGCCAGGATAAATCCCCACTTGGTGCGGAAACCGTCGCGCCTGGTTGGTGCGTTTTCCTGTTGAGACATTGCAGGACCACCTTTCCTTTAATGTATTTTTTCGTCAGCCCTCGATGGGGGCCAGGGACGCCTGGAAGTGGCGCAGAATCGGGGGCTCCCACGTGATGCGGTAGCCGCGGCGGATGTCGGCCCGGCGCTTCCACACCTCGTTGATGCCGTCAATCACCATGTCGTAGTGGCTCTGGGTGTACACACGCCGCGGGATGGCCAGGCGCGTAAACTCGTTGATGGATTTGATCTGCTCGCCGGTGTCCGGGTCGTTGCCCATCATGTAGCTGCCGATGTCGCAGGTGCGCAGGCCGCACTCCTTGTACAGCTCGATGGCCAATACCTGGCCCGGGAACTCGGTGTAGGGCAGCTGCGGGTAAAACCGCGCCGCGTCCAGGAAGATGCCGTGGCCGCCGGCCGGGGCCTGGTAGGGGATGCCCAGCTCGTCCAGGCAGGCGCCAAAGTAGTCCATGCTGCCCAGGCGGTAGCGCAGCCAGTGCTCGTCCATGCCCTCATACAGGCCAACGGCCAGGGCCTCCAGGTCGCGCCCGTTGAGGCCGCCGTAGGTGTAAAAGCCCTCGAAGCTGATGCAGTTTGCCTTGACCTTGAGGATGTAGGGGGCGTTGGCGTCCTTCACGCCAATCAGGCCGCCCATGTTAACGATGGTGTCCTTCTTGGCGCTCATGGTGAAGGTGTCGGCCAGGTCGAAGAAGGCGCGGGTGATTTCCTTGATGGACATCTGTTCGCAGCCCTTTTCGCGCAGCTTGACGAACATGGCGTTCTCGGCAAAGCGCGCGGCGTCGATGTTGAGGTGCAGGTTATACTTGCGGCAAAGGGCCGCGGTCTGGCGCATGTTTTCCAGGCTGACGGGCTGGCCGCCGGCCGAGTTGTTGGTGATGGTCATCACCACCATGCCGATGTTGTCAGCGCCCTTTTCGAGGATGATTTCCTCCATCCGCTGCACATCCATGTTGCCCTTGAAGGGGGCACGCAGCTGGGAGTCGGCGGCTTCCGGGTTGCAGGCCTCCAGGCAGCGGGCGCCAGCCAGCTCCACATGGGCGCGGGTGGTGTCGAAGAACAGGTTGGCGATGGCGAATTTGCCCTTTTGCAAAAAGGCGGGGAAGAGCACCTTCTCGGCTGCTCGGCCCTGGTGCACCGGCTGGATGAAGCCGTAGCCAAAGATGTCCTGCGCCGCGTCAATCAGCTTGAAGTAGCTTTTGCCGCCGGCATAGGCCTCATCGCCCTGCATCATGGCCGACCACTGGGCGTCGCTCATGGCGTTGGTGCCAGAATCGGTCAGGGTGTCCACGTATACGTCTTCGCCGCGCAGGCGAAACATGTTATACTCTGCCTTGCGGATGGCGGCTTCGCGGTCCTCGCGGGTGGTCATTTTGATGGGCTCCACCATCTTGATGCGGTAGGGTTCGGGGATAAATTTGGGCATGTCCGTTCCTCCTTTGATGCCAGACGCGGGGGTTTCGCTTTTCCGGTCCGGCATGAATCATCTTCGGCCCAGGGGACCGATGCCAATGAAACGGGAGCGCGTCGCGTCACGCGTTCCAAGGGTTGTGCCCCGGTCATCGCTTACACGACTGGCGGACGGCGAAAGGATAGGGTGTTTTGTCTGCAGCGGTCGCCCACGAGCAGCACGCCTCCTTCCATGCAGATTGGGCGAGAAACCTATGAGCCGCTTGGTTGAAAATAAATTATCATCTTATACACAGATTGTCAACGGGGAAGCAGAAAATTTTGAAAATATCACGGAATTCGCACCAAAATTGACAGGTTGTATGATAAAATACTCTCACAAACACGTGAACAATGATGGAGGCAGGGTATGCACAGGCAGCTATTGGAGCATTACATCAGGCTGACGGAGTTCCTGGGGCAGGTGCTGGGGCCGGATTATGAGGTGGCGCTGCACGACCTGTCGGACAAAAACCGTTCCATCGTGGCCATCGCCAACAACCACATCAGCGGCCGTCAGGTGGGCGCGCCCATGACCAACATGGCGCTCAAAGTGCTGATGGACAAGGAATACGAGCAGGCGGACTACCGCCTCAACTACCGGGGCGTGTCGCTGGCCGGGCGCACGCTGCGCTCGTCCACGCTGTTTATCAAGCAGGGCGGGCGGCTGGTGGGGCTGCTGTGCATCAACTTTGACGACAGCAAGTACCACGCCATCAGCGAGAGCATTTTGCAGCTGTGCCACCCCAACGCCTTTGTGGAGACCAATTTTCAGCTGGACGCCGCGCGCATCGAGCACCGCGCGCCCGATGATGAGGGTGCCGAGCGCTTTCAGGCATCGCTGGACGCCCTGGCCGAGGAAGCCGTGGCTAAGGCGCTGGCCGATGCCAAGGGCCAGCCGCTGACCGCGCACGACCGCCTGGCGCTGGTGCGCAGCCTGGAGGCCGACGGTATTTTTCTGGTCAAGGGCGCGGTGGGGCGTGTGGCCCGGCTGCTGGGCGTGTCCCAGGCCACGCTGTATCGGGATTTGACGGCGATACGGAGGTAGTGAGGGGTTAGGGGTTAGGGGTCGACGAGCTATTGCCGCGTCTTTCAGCATACGGTTGCGTTTTTGGGTTCAGGACATGGTTGAGTCCCGTAGTGGTTCATGATGAAAGCGACCCGGGGGAGGGCCGCTTTTTCAATTGTGCACTTTGCCCACAATTCAAAAGGGGCCGCGCGCGAGCGTCGGCCCCTTGATGGTTGTGTTATTTACCCGATATTGTGATGCCGTCCACCGCGAACCAGGGCAGCAGGCTGTAGCCGTTGCGCACGGTCTCGCGGCTGATGCCGCGCAGGTGGTTGACCATCTCGGCCAGGTTGCCGGAAATCATGGTTTCGCTGACGGCGGAGGTAATTTGTCCATGCTCAATGAGGAAGCTGTTCTTGGCGATGCCCGAGAAATCGCCGTTGCTGGCCGGGCTGCCGCCCGAGAAACGGCTGACCAGCAGCCCCCGCTCGATGCCGGACAGCAGCTCTTTTAGCGTCTGGTCGCCCGGCTGCATCACCAGGCTGTCACTGCTGTTGGGTGCGCGCTTTTTGCCGGTTTTGTTGGCCACATAGCCCGACAGCATGAACTGGTTGAGCTTGCCCTCGCGGATGATGTCATAATCCTCGCTCAGGTAGCCGTCGGATACATAGCGCTCGCCGCAGACGATGCCGGGGTGGCGGGGTGCCGCGCTGAGCGTGATGCGCGGGTCGGCCACCTGCTCGCCCAGCTTGTCCTTCCAGGGGCTGGTGCCGTCCAGGATGACGCCGTCGCCCACAAAGTTGCCCAGCAGCTCGCCCAGCACGTCGCCCGCGCAGTCGGGGGTGAACACCACCGTGCCCACAAACTTGCCCTCGGAGGCGATGGTGTTGATTTGCTTCTCCGCGTCGGCCAGGTTCTGGCGCATGCTGCCCTGATCCAGGAAGGGCTTAAGCAGGTTGTCGGTCACCACGGCGGCGAAGTTGAAGCTACTGCTCTTTTCGCCCTCGTGGCCGGAGAACATCACCTGCGCCTCATACAGCCCCTCCAGCGATTCGTAGCGGGCGCCCAGGCTGTTGAGGTAGATGCCCTCGGCGCGCTGGTGGGCCACAATCATCTGCTCCACCATCACCTTGGGGTACTCCTGCTGGATGCTCTGCAGCATTTCCTGCGTGCGGGCAAACAGATGGTCCATGTTGCCGTCGGGCGCGCCCAGGGTGAAATTGCGCTGCGTGCCGCTGACCAGCTCCCACGCGGGATCGGGCGCCGAGCCCTCGGCCGAGGCCAGGCAATCGCGCACGGCCTCGTCCACCGCCTCATGGGTGAAGGCGTTGATGAGGGTCTTGCCGCGGCGGTTGTCCTTGATGAGGGTCAAATCCAGCCGGTTGTCGATGGTGGTGCGCAGCAGGCTGAACTTGCCGCCATCCACGTTAAACTCCCGCTTGGCGCTGGTGTGCGCCTCGCAGGCATATTGCTGCGCGCCGGTCTCCTGCAATTTTTGCATGGCGTATTGCGCGATGTCGTGTGCGTTCATGTTATCTGCCTCCAATCGTCACGCGGCACTTGAGCTCCGGGCCGCCAAGGCCAACGGGCATGGGCTGCTTTTTGCCGCAGAAGCCGCTGCTGGCCCAGCTGACGGTGTCCGACACCATGTCCACGGATTTGAGCATCTCAAAGGCTACGCCCGAGATGGTGGTATCGCGGATGGCGCGGCCCAGCTTGCCGTTTTTTATTTCATAGCCCATGGTGATGCCGAACATGAACTCGCCGGTGGTATCGGCCTGCCCATTGCCGGTGTGCAGCAGGTAGTAGCCGTCATCCACCGAGGCAATCATGTCGTCCAGCTTGTGCTGGCCAGGGTGCACGGCGGTGTTGCGCATGCGAATCAGCGGCTCGTCGCTGAACAGCCAGGCGCGGGCATTGCCCTGGGGCTTGGCGTGAAAGTGCTGGGCGCTCTGGCGGTTGTGCATGTAGCCGGTGAGGATGCCGTTTTCAATCAGCAGCGCGTCCTCGGCTACCACACCCTCGTCATCCACATAGACGGGCAGGGGCGCTGTGTGGCCAAAGGCGGTGTGGGCAAAGTCTGTCATGCTGACCAGGGGGCTGGCCACCTGCTTGTTCAGGTAGAGCCCGGCCACCGAGCCGCCCAGCACCAGATCCGCCTCCACGGTGTGGCCTACGGCTTCGTGGGCCAGCATGCCGGCCAGCTCGCCCGCCATGATGACGGTCTTCAGCCCGGCCTCAGCGTAGATGCCCTCGGCCTTCTGCATCACCATCTCATACAGCCTGTCCACGGCGGGGTACAGCGCCGCGGGGTCGGCAAAGTGGGCGTCAAAGGTGCCGCTGCCGCCCAGCGGCTCAAACACCTCCACGGGCGAGCCATCCTTGCCCTTGGCGGTGAGCATCACGTAGATGTAGCTGCGCGGGGCCAATGTGTGGCTGGTGTAGCCGTCCGAGGTGAGCAGCAGCTTTTCCATGCTGTCAGCGCTGGAGACCAGCGTGCGGCTGTCCAGGTTGGGGTATTTCTGCTGGATGTAGCTGTCCAGCGCCTGCAGGCAGTCGATGTAGGCCTTCTGCGGTAAATCCGCAAAGTCCGGGTCCGCCGGGCGGCTGCCCTGGGCGATGGCGGGCAGTTCGCCCGTGCCGCGGCCCGCGTGGCGGGCTAGAAAGGCCGCGTTGTCCGTGGCGCTGCGTAGCACCGCGCGCACCGCGTCGTCGCTCATGTCCGCAGCCGAGGCAAAGCCATACACGCCGTCGCGGTATACGCGGGCGCCGATGCCCTTGGTATCGGTGCGCTGGTTTTGTGTGATGCTGCCCGCCCGCAGCACCACGCGCCGGCTGAGGTTGCGCTGGGCGCGCAGCTCGGTGGCGGCACCGGGGGCAAAGGCATCCTTATGTTTGCTGATGATATCCGTTAACAATGCGTTGTTCCCTCCTTCATACCGGGCGCGTTCGCTCGGCATTCCACGCGCGGCATCAAAATGCCGCCGCGCCTACAAATTGTAGCAGGAAAGCGGCCTGCGGTCAAAAATGCATGGCAATCAGTACCGCGAAGGATATCGGCTGTTGATGGCTTGACGATGGAGTGACGGCATCCGGGGCTTTTGAAAAAATGGAGGAAGGGTATGCGTAAAGCACACCAATCAACGGATTGTGACGCTCCGACTCGCTTGGCATAGCCATGCGGGGGTATATCTACATTAAATGAGGATACCATGTTTCTGAGATTGCACACAACATGCTGTTTACCAAGAAGAGGGTGATTGAATGACGGACAAGGAATTGCGGAACATGGGACTGCATCGAATCGAAAACCCGAGCCACGACAATGCCATGATACCGCTCACGCCGTGGCCCGATTTCCCGTTGCGCTTCACGGTGGAGTACCCGGTGGCGGATTTTCCGCTGGAGGTCGGCTTCTGGGCGGAGAAAATGGGGCTGCAATTTCTCGTGCTGGACGCGGTGTATGCCGTTTGCACGGATAAACAGAACAGCTTTACCTTTTCCTTTCAAGCCTCGAGAGAGGCGTGCGACCTTTCTGGCATCAAAATCCAGTGGTTTACCGACAAGCTTGACGAGGCGATCGCCCATCTGAACGCGAAGCAAATACGCTTTGAAATCCATCAACACTCCCCGATACAGCGCTTTGCGCGCCTTCGGTCACCCGCGGGCGTCACCGTGGAAATCTGGTCCGGCGACGAGGGGAATAAAGGCGAATAGCGCATCGCTCGCATTTCGCATTCAATGGTATATAACACTTGATTGGCGCCACCGTGACTGTTGAGCGGTGGTTGTTCCGCATACAAATACCGTGATTGCGATACCTGTTCTCTCATTGATATATTCATCATTAAAGTTCTTTGAAAGCTTGGAAACTTTCTTTCAAGAAAGTTTCCAACGTTCCCCATCCCCACCGCCCACCTCACTCCCCGTACGCGCAGATAACCAGCGCGTTGCCCACGGGGGTCTGGCGGCGGTCCACGCGGGTGAGGGGCACAAAGCCGTCGGGGGTGCGGATGACCAGCGCGCTGGAGGGGCCGCCGTCCAGGTTGAGGGCGGTGCGCGCGCCCAGGTCCAGCATGATTTGCGATAGCTCGGCGATGCTCAGCCCGTCGGCTGCACCGGGGCGGTAGCCCTCGGCGGAAAGAAGAAACAGCCGCCCGTCGGCCCGGATACCGGCGGCAGTACGCGGGTGACGGGAGGGGTAGAAGTACTGGTAGTCGTCCACCTCGGGGTGCTCGGGCTGGATAACGCCCTCCAGCACCAGTAGCGGCCCGCCGTCCGGCCTGCCGCCGCCCAGGCAATTCTCAATGTCCGCCCAGTCGGCGCTGATGGTAGAGCGGATGGTGACCTCGTCGCCCGGCTGCAATTGGCGCAGCACTTCAATGGCCTCGCCTGTGGCCGACAGCACGGCTGAGCCATCTGTCAGCGCTGTGCCCTGCGAGATTTGCGCGTCCCCGGCCACCGTCACCTGTTCCGTGTCGTGGAAACCGCGCACCGTGCCCCGCAGCTCGCCATTGGGCGTCAGGTGGCCGGAGACGGCCAGCGCGGCCTCCCATCCGCCGTCCGCGGTCATGGTTGCGCGGTACCAGTCGGCAGTGTAGAGCACCAGCCGGTTGTCCTGTCGGGCGTCATAGGCGTTTTGTGGAGAGGAGCCGGTGCGGCCAATGTCGGCACGCAGGGCATTGAGGGCATCAATGGGGTGTTCGGTGAGGATGGCTGCCCCATCCCGCGCGGCGGACAGGGTAAGCCGCACCTGCGGCTGACCCAGGCGCGCCTGCCCCGCCGCGTTGAAGCCCAGGGACCAGCCCTCAGGAAACTCCCCCGTCTGGATGAGGCGTCCAGCCCGGATGGTCATCCCCAGCGCGCCGCCGGCCGTCGTGTCAAAGAAATCGCCATTAATGGCGGCGACGGGCGTCCACTGGGGCCAATGCTGCGCCGCCAGGGCCATGGCCTCGGGCACGGTTTGCAGGCCCTTGACCTGCAGGTTGTGGCTGACGGGCAAAAATTGTAATTTGGCCCCCGGCGCAACCTCCAGCACATGCAGCCGCTGGCCCAGGGCGTTTTCACCGGTGCCGGAGCGCAGGGTATATGTCCACAAGGTCAGACCATCGGCCAGGGGCTGGTTGCCCACATCGGCCAGCGCCCAATCGGCAAAGCGCGGCACAGCGGCCTCCGCCGCCAGCGGCGAGAGCAGCATCAGCAGGGCCAACAGGATGGATTTGTATTTCATCGTGGTGCCTCCTTGGCATGTGGGGGCTTGCGGTGGTATGCTAATAACAGCATAGGCCTGCGCCGGGCGGCTGTCAACCAAGCCCGGCCACGCCCGCACCCTGAAGGAGGGCCGTATATGATGATCGCCAACGCCATCCAGCGCATGATTGCCCATTGCGAGGGCAGCCAGCACGATATCCAGCACTTTCTGAAGGTGTACGCCTACGCGCGCACCATCGGCCTGCAGGAGGGGCTGGCGCCCGATGTGCAGCAGCGGCTGGAACTGGCCGCCATTGTGCATGACATCGCCTGCCGCATGTGCCGCGAGAAGTACTGCAGCACCAAGCCGGAGTATCAGGAGCCGGAGGGCGCCAAAATGGCGCGGCCATTCCTGGCGGCGCTGGGGCTGCCGGAGGCGGAGATTGACCGCCTGTGCTACATGGTTGGCCACCACCACAGCCGGGATTATGTGGACGGGCCGGATTTTCAGGTGCTGATGGAGGCGGATTTCCTGGTGAATGCCGCCGACCACGGCCTGTCGCAGGACAAAATCCGCCAGATGGAAACAGACCTGTTCCGCACCCAGTCCGGCAAGGCGCTGCTGCGGGAGATGTATCTGCGGCAGGCGCCGCAGGCCTGAGGGATTGACCGCCGCGCGCCCCATTTGAAAGGAGCAACATGTCCGAGAACGCCATTGCCGCCGCCCATGCCTTTTTGCGCGAAACGTTTCTGAATCCTGTCCATGACGGCGCCTATCAGGCGCGCTACGAGCATACGCTGCGCGTGGCACAGGTAGGCCGGCAGATCGCCCGGGCCGAGGGGCTGGACGAGGAAGCGCTGGTTATCGCCTGCCTGCTGCACGATGTGGGCTATGTGCGCTGCCGCACGGCGGAGGATTACGACCATCACGGCGTCCATTGCGCCGACATGGCACGGGAGTTCCTCACCGGCATCGGCTATGACGCCGACCGGACAGAGGCCATCTGCTATGGCATCCTCATCCACACCGAGCGGGAGGAGGACTATCCCCGCCCGCCCACAGCGATGGAGCTGAGTGTGGGCGACGCGGACAACATAGACCGCTTTGACGCCTTCCGATTCTATTTGACGCTGAAGAACGAGGCCTTTGACACGCAGCCGCCCGAGCAGACCATCGCGTTGTGCGCCCAGAGAGTCGCGCGCTATGAGGGCTACAAGCAGTTGGTGCTGGGCACACCCACGGCCAGGCGGCTGTGGGACGAGTGCCTGGACATGATGATTGGGTTCTATCGCCGGTTGCAGCGGCAAATGGAGGCAACGCTGGCCGAGGTGGATGCATGCCGATAAAACAGCCTGAGGACGCCCTCACCCTGCGCCTGGCACAGCCTGAGGATGTGCCGGGCATACTGGCCATCTACGCGCGTTACATCGATACCACCATCACCTTTGAGTATGGCCTGCCCACTCTTGAGGTATTTGCCCGGCGGATGGCGGCCATCGCCGCCACATACCCCGTGCTGGTGGCCGAGTGGGGCGGCCGGCTGGTGGGCTATGCCTACGCGCACCCCTACCGCGAGCGCGAGGCCTATCAGTGGGGGGCAGAGCTGTCGGTCTACCTGCACCCGGATGACACCGACCGGGGGGCGGGCAGCGCGCTGTACCGGGGGCTGATGGCGCTGCTCAAAGCGCAAAACGTATGCGTGGTCTATGGCGCGGTGACCGGCGGCAACGAAATCAGCGTGCGCTTTCATGAGAAGTTGGGCTTCCGCCTGTTCGCCACCTTCCGCGACACCGGCTACAAAAACGGCCAGTGGCTGGATGTGCTATGGTATGAGCGGCAGATTGCGGAATTCATGGCAACCCCCGCACCGCTGGTGCCCATCGACAAGCTGGACAAACCCCTCATCCGCCGCCTGCTGGACGAGGCCGCGGGACGGGGAAACTAAACCTTTGGCTGTTCATATACCTACCTGCCGGGTATGATAGGCAGGATATAAAATCAAAGAAAGTGAGCGTACCATGACCAAATTTCAAGACATGACCTACGAGCGCCCGGATTTTTCAGCCCTGTTTGACGAGATGAAGGGCCTGCTCAAGCAGATGGAAGAGGCCAAGGACAAGGAAGCCCTGTTCGCTGCCATGGAGCAGCTGGACAGCAAGGCCCGGCACCTGGGCACCATGCGCACCCTGAGCCATATCCGCTATACCATCAACACCAAGGATGCCTTTTACGACGCGGAAAAGGATGTCTTTGACGCCGAGATGCCCCGCTTCCAGGAAATCAGCACCGAAAGCGCGCGCATCATCCTGGGCAGCCCCTTCAAGCAGGATGTGGCCGACAAGTATGGCGAGCACCTGCTGGAGAAGTACGAGGTGCAGCTGAAGGTGTTCAAGCCCGAGATTGTGGAAGACCTGGTGGAGGAAAACAAGCTGTCCAGCGAATATCAAAAGCTGATGGCCTCCGCCGAGATTGACTTTGAGGGCGAAAAGCGCAACCTGTCGGGCATGATTCCGTTTATGGAATCCACCGACCGTGATATGCGCAAGCGCGCCAGCCGCGCCAGCTGGGATTGGATTGCCGGCCATCAGGACAAGCTGGACGACATCTACGACAAGCTGGTTAAGGTGCGCCACCGCATCGGGCAGAAGATGGGGTATGAGAACTTCATCCCCGTGGCCTACGCGCGCATGGGCCGCACCGACTGGAACCAGCAGGACGCCCAGCGCTACCGCGCCCAGATTGTGGAAAGCGTTGTGCCCCTGGTGCGCAAGTTCAAGAAGGAGCAGGCGCAGCGCATTGGCATCGCGGACATGAAGTTCTACGACGGGGCGCTGATGTTCCTCTCCGGCAACCCCACGCCCAAGGGCGACGAAGCCTACATGGTGGAGCAGGCCAAGGTGATGTACAAGGAGCTGTCGCCCGAGACCGACGAGTTCTTCAAAGTGATGACCGGCCAGCAGCTGATGGACCTGACCACCAAGCCCGGCAAGGCCAACGGCGGGTACATGACCTTCATTGACGACTACAAGGTGCCCTTCATCTTCAGCAACTTCAACGGCACATCGGGCGATGTGGACGTGCTGACCCACGAGGCCGGCCACGCCTTCCAGGGCTGGCTGCAGCGCGAAGTGGCCCTGCGCGACATCGCCGATTACACCAGCGAGGTGGCCGAAATCCATTCCATGTCCATGGAGTTCTTCACCCACCCCTGGATGGAGCGCTTCTTCAAGGAAGACACCGAGAAGTATTACTACGCCCATGTGGTGGACGCGTTGAGCTTCCTGCCCTACGGCGCCAGCATCGACGAGCTGCAGGAGTGGGTGTACGAGCACCCGGAGGCCACCCCCGCCCAGCGGCGCGCGCAGTACCGCGAGATTGAGAAGAAGTACCTGCCCGACCTGGACTACGATGGCCTGACCTACCTGGAGCAGGGCGGCCGCTGGCAAAAGCAGCTGCACGTCTACCTCTATCCCTTCTACTACCTGGATTACACCTTGAGCCAGATTTGCGCCCTGCAGTACTTCACCTGGGATATGAAGGACCATGACGCCGCCTGGCAGAGCTACCTCACGCTGTGCAAACTGTCCGGCCGCGTGCCCTTCAAAAAGCTGGTGCCCCAGAGCGGCATGAAGAGCCCCTTTGAGGATGGCACCATCGCCCAGATTACCCCCGCGCTGGAACAGTATCTGGATGGGCTGGATAAGAGCAAGATTAAGTAATGTAACAAGAGGGAAAACGAAAAGGACGGGCAGAACGCTCGTCCTTTTTCGCATATAGGATGTGTTGTTGCTCAATACTTCCTATGCGCTACCACCCACACGGCATCGCCTATATACCCGCAGCGGCGACATAGCGTGTCCAGCCGGGCGCGGTCAATCAAAAATTGGCTGGGATGCAGCTGCGCCGCGTCCGCCAGATAGGTGTTGCCCAATCAGTCAATGACGCGCGCCACCGTGTCCAGCGGCAGGCGCTTTTTTTCGCGCGGCGGGGCGGGCTCCTTGGGGTAGCCCAGCGTTATCAGCAGGCGCAGGCGCCCTTCGACCGGGATGTCGAGCAAGGCCTTCACCTGCCCCTCGTCAAAGCAGCCCAATATGCAGGTGCCCAGCCCCAGGCCGGCGGCCGCCAGGCACAGCTGGCCCACGCTCAGGCCGATGTCCATCGCCGGCCATTGCTGCGCCACATACCGCTCGCCGTAGCGGGCCGTCATGCGGTCGGAGATATGCTCCCACACCGCGATGATGCAGGGCTCCTGCCCGACCCACTGGTTGATGCCGGGCACGCGTGTGAGGGGCGCCAGCCGTGCCAGGGTGTCCTTGTTGGTGACGGCGACAAAGCGCCAGGGTTGCCCGTTGCCGGCCGAGGGGGCCAGGCAGGCGGCGGATAAAATCTGATCCAGCTTCTCCCGCTCCACCGGTCGGTCGGCGTAGGCGCGGCAGCTCTCGCGGGTTATAAAGGCGTCAAACAGGTCCATGGGGGCTCCTTTCGTAGATAGCGTCACAGGCGGAGAGGATACATCTGCATCGACCTACTTGCCGCCGCCCAGCTTGGCGTCCTTTTCAATCACGGCGCGCACGGCCTCATGCAGCGCGTGGTCAAACTGCCAGCGGCTCAGCGCGTGCACGCCCTCGATGGTGGTGCCGCCGGGGCTGCACACCTGGTCCATCAATTGGCGGGGATGTTCGCCCGATTCGACCAGCAGCTTGCCGCTGCCCAGCAGCATTTCGGCGGCCACCTGCTGTGCCAGGGGGCGGGCAAGGCCTGCCTTGACCCCGGCCGAGGCAAGCGCGTCCACCATCTCAAAGGCGAAGGCGGGTGCTGCACCCGCCAGCGCGGAGAAGGCGGAGAACAGCTTTTCCGGCACCTCGTGCACGGTGCCCACGGCGGCAAATAGCTTCTTGGCCGTGTCCAGCTGCGCGGCCGTCGCCTGCGCGTTGGCGCATACCGCGCTGCACGCGGCCAGCGCCCGGGCGTTGAGGCTGGGCATCACCCGCACCAGCGGGGTGTTGGCGCCCAGCATATCCTCGTAATAGGTCAGCGGCAACCCGGCGGCGATGGTGATGACCAGCTGGCCCGACAGGACGCCCGCCATCTCCTGAAGCACCGCGGGCATGATTTGGGGCTTGACCGCCAGCACGACCACATCGGCCTGCTTGACAGCTTCCCCGACGCTGCCGGTGGGCACAATGCCCGTGGCCTTGTTCAGCTTGTCCATCTGCCTGGCGTCGGCGTCATAGCCCACCAGCGCCTCCGCCTGAAAGCCGCCGGACAGCTTCATGCCCCGCAGGATGGCACCCGCCATGTTGCCCAGGCCGATAAAGGCATACGTCATCGGATCTGCCCCTTTCCCTCAATCACATACTTGTAGGTGCACAGCGCCTTGATATCCACAGGCCCCCGGCAGTGCAGTTTCTGCGTGGCGATGCCGATTTCCGCGCCAAAGCCGAACTCGCCGCCGTCGGTGAAGCGGGTGGAGGCGTTGTGGTAGACGGCGGCGGCATCCACCTCGCGCAAAAAGCGGTCGGCGGCGTCCGCGTCGCCGGTTACAATGGCCTCGGAGTGCTTGGTGCCATAACGGGCGATGTGCCGGAGGGCTTCATCCATGCTGTTGACCACGCGCACGGCCATGATGAGGTCGTTGAACTCCTGCCCCCAATCCTCCTCGGTGGCCGGGATGGCCTGGGGCAGCAGGGCGCAGGCGGCCTCGTCGCCGCGCAGCTGCACCCCCTTGTCGCTCAGCGCCCGGCCGATGGCCGGCAGCAGGCTGTCCGCCGCGTCCCGGTGAATCAGCAGGCACTCCGCCGCGTTGCAGGTGCTGGGGCGGCTCACCTTGGCGTTGACCACGATGTCCAGCGCCATCTTGGGGTCGGCCGCCTTGTCCACATACACGTGGCACACGCCCTCGCCGGTCTCCATCACGGGCACGGTGGCGTTTTGCAGCGCGGATTGTATCAGCCCACGCCCGCCGCGGGGTATCAGCAGGTCCACATAGCCATTCAGGCGCATCAGCGCCAGCGCGCTGTCGCGGCTGGTATCCTCCACCAATTGCACGCAGTCACGGGGCAGCCCTGCCTCCTCGCAGGCGTCCTGCACCAGCAAGGTCAGCGCCGCGTTGCTGCGCAGGGCCTCCTTGCCGCCGCGCAAAATGGCGGCGTTGCCGCTTTTAAGGCACATGGCCGCCGCGTCCAGCGTCACATTGGGCCGCGCCTCATAAATCACGGCGATCACGCCAAGCGGCGCCGAGACGCGCCGGATATGCAGGCCGTTGGGGCGCGTATCCTCGTATAGCGTGCGGTGCAAGGGGTCTGGCTGGCTGCGGATGGCCAGCACCGCCTCGGCGATGTCGTCCAGGCGCTTTTCGGTCAGCAGCAGCCGGTCGCGCATGGACGGGCTGAGGTCCGCCGCGGCCAGCATATCCTCCGCGTTGGCCTGCAGCACCTGGTCCTGCCTGTCGCGCAGCGCCTGGGCAATCAGCCCCAGCGCCCGGTTGCGCAGGTTGGCCCCGGACAGCGCCAGCTGTGACGCCGCCTGCCGGGACCGGTTCCCCATCTGGCTAAGCATGGGATGCCTTCCTTTCAAATATGGTGCCGATGTCCGCGCCATCCAGCGCCTGGTAGATGTTTTCCGGCGGGGTGCCGTTCATCACGATGGTGGGGATGCCGTCCTGTTCCGCGATTTCGGCGGCGCGCAGCTTGGTTTCCATCCCGCCGGTGCCCAGCTCGCTGCCCGCACCCGTGCAGGCCCGGCGCAATTCGTCCGTTATTTCCTCCACCCGGGGGATGCGCCTGGCCTCGGGGTGCTTGCGCGGGTCGGCATCGTATAGGCCGTCGATGTCGCTGAGGATAATCAGCAAATCGGCGTGTATCAGCCGTGCCACAATGGCCGACAGGCTGTCGTTGTCGCCATAGACGATTTCCTCCACCGCCACGGCGTCATTCTCGTTGATGATGGGCAGCACGCCCATCTCCAGCAGCCGGTCAAAGCAGGCAATCAGGTTGCCCCGGCGCTGCGCGTCCTCCACATCCTCCTTGGTGATGAGCAATTGGCCCACCTTGTGGCTGTACTCGGCGAACATCTTGTCGTACATGTACATCAGCTCGCACTGGCCCACCGTGGCGCAGGCTTGCTTGCCCGGCGTGTCCTTGGGGCGGCCGGGCAGACCCAGCTTGCCCACCCCCACGCCAATGGCACCCGAGGTAACCAGCGCCACCTGGACGCCGCGGTTCATCACGTCACTGAGCACCCGCACCAGGTGCTCCATTTCCCGGATATTGGTGCGCCCGCTGGGGTGCGTCAGGGTGGAGGTACCCACCTTGACCACAATGCGCCTGTACTGCTTTGCCATGCCGCCCTCCCAGAACTCCCCTGAACGTGTTCGGAATTGTAAAGACCATCCTAACGTTCAGCAACAATGGCACAATTATACGGATTGCTACATTAAAATGCAACAACGCGCAATGATGGCGAAAAGGATTATATCGTAATCAGTTTTTCGTTGTTTTTGAGCACATCGGTCAGCAGCGGGCCCCAGGAAACCACCTCGATATCCAGCGCCTGCAGGCGCTCCACCACCCCCAGTTCCCTGGCGCAGGCGATGCAGGCCGTCACATGCACGCCCACATGCTGCAGCACCTTCAGCTCCTCCTGGATGGCCGCGTCCTCGGCCACCAGCTTGGCTGTGGCGCCCCACACAATCAGCACGACCTTCTCCCACCAGCCGCGCAGCAGGCTGTTTTTGGCGTACATCATCACCATCAGCCGCGCGGTCAGCGGGTCGGCGTTGGTCCACAGGATATACAGGGTATTCTTTTCGTCCATGGCGTTCGCCTCCCTTTGAAACTTATCATACCACGCGAGGGTGGCCGGTCAACCACCCGGCGCGGGCAATCATCAAAAAACCGGCCATCCGGCCGGTAAAAAACACAAGGTTTATGCAAAGCGCTCCAATTGTTCTATCCGTTATTCGGCAGCACCCGCCGGGAACCGCATCACATCCGCAATCTCCAGCTCGCTGTCATCCTGAATGCGCTGCAATATGCGCGCCTTGTCCTCGCCCTCGGCGGGGATGGGGCGAAAGTCATTGGCCGGGCGTGAGCCGGTGGTGAACACCGGAATGAGCGTCAGCGTGGTCTCCCGCAGCGCGGTGCCGTCAAAATCCAGCCGTACCTGCACCATGAAGGCCTCAAACTCGGTCAGCTTCAGGTTGCCGCCGAACACAAAATTGCCCAGGGAGTAGACAATCAGGCCGTTGTTATACTGCTCGATGCCCTGCACCACATGGGGGTGCGCGCCGATGATCAAGTCGGCCCCGGCGTCAATGATTTCATGGGCCATGCGGGTCTGCAGCTTGTTATGGTGGTTGTCGTACTCCTTGCCGGCGTGGATGGTGTAGACGATGTAGTGGCAGCCCTGCTCCTTTAGCTGCTGAATTTCCTCGCCCGGCAGATTGGGCTTCTGGCGGAAGGTGGTCTCCCGAATGCCGCCAAAGCCGATTTTGAGGCCGTCCTTCTCCCACACATACAGGTCGCCGTAGCCAAAGTAGGGGATGCCGTTGTCCTCCAGCGCCTTCTTGGTGGTGCGGCGGCCGGCGTTGCCATAGTCGCGCACATGGTTGTTGGCCAGGCCCGCCAGCTCGATGCTGCCGGCAGGCAGAATCTGGGCAAAGTCGGTCGGCCCGCGGAACCAGTGCAGCTTACCCTCCTCGCGTCCCGCGCGGTCATCCTTCAGCACGCCCTCCAGGTTAATCACGCTCAGGTCGTCGGCGCTGAGGATGTGCTGCACGCCCGAAAAGGGCCACGCGTAGCCCTCATCCTGGATGGCGGTATCAAAGCTTTCGGGCAGCTTGCGGCTTTTCTCCTCGCTGCCGATGATGCAGTCGCCCATGAAGGTCATGGTGAGGGAGGTTGGCCCGAAGGGCGCGGGGCTGATAGCCGCCGGCTCCTCAGGCAGCGCTGCCGGCGCCAGAAGGCACAGCAGCAGGGACAGGCACAGTATGTGAAATAAAGGGGAGCGGTGTTTCTTCAACAGTCTTCCTTTCGGTTCTGTGGGGAAGGGGTTACTTCTTCAGTTTGATTTTCGCCGCCACCATCTGCGCCGCGCCGTCATACTCTTCGCGCGGGATGTGCAGCGTCATGAAAACAAAGGCATAGGGGCGAAACAGCTTGATGCGTCCGGCCCGCGGGCGCAGGGCGTAGCGCTTGGCGTCCTGCCACACCAGATACTCCTCGTGCGCCATCATGAAGGGGACGCCGTCCGCGTTTTGCTGGATGGCGCGCTTGTCGTAGCGCAGGCCGCGCGACCAGCAGTGCAGCCGGGTGGGCTTAATCCATGTGCGTTTGAGCGCGCCCTTGGGGTCCAGCACATACTGCACGTTCTCATGTCCCTGCATGGCTAATACCAGCAGGGCGATGGCCACAGCACCCATGAAAGCCTGCACCATCGCGGGCAGAATGCCCGAATTGGTCAGGAAGCTCATCGCCTGGGCGCCGGTGAGGATATACTCCATCACAAACATCACCACAATCAGCACCGCCAGCGCAATCACCGGGATGCGCAGCACCCGGCCCAGCTTGACCACGTCGCCCAGCGGCAGGCGGTAGTCGCTCCATATATAGCGCGCGGCCGTGCCCGGCAGGTTTTTGCCGCAGCTGTCGCAGGTGTTGTGCATGTTCTGGCGCTGGCATTTGGCGCAGTAGTAGATCAGCATACTTCCTCCTGGTGAATGTCGCTTTTCAGTATACCAGACCGGGCGGCGGCGGGGCAAATGCGGCGCTTGATTGTTACAACAGGATTTGTGATAGATTCCACAAGCCCTTTTGCTTGACATGGCGTTTGTGGTTGACTTATGATAATGGAGACACAGGAACCTATATCTATGGCGGCATGATTGGATGCTGTCAACTTGGTGGACATGCTCAGCGCAGATTGGCGCTGTTGCATCAATAGCATAAGGAGGACCCAAGATGAAGAGACTCTTTGCCCTCGTACTCAGCCTGGCGCTGCTGCTGTCGCTGGCGCCCGTGCAGGCGGAAAAGCCTTTTGAAGGCACCGAGCTGCGCGTGCTGCTGGCCAACCACATGTGGTCCAACGCCCTGGAACCGCACCTGAAGGAGTTTACCGACCTGACGGGCATCAAGCTCAACGTGGAGATGTACGCCGAGGATCAGCTCAGCCAGAAGCTGGCCATCGAGCTGGCCGGCCAGAGCAAGGACCTGGACGTGTTCATGACCCGTCCGCTGCAGGAAGCCAAGCAGATGATTGCCAATGGCTGGCTGTACGATGTGACCCCCCTGCTGAACGACCCGGAGATGGACAAGGCCGACTTCTTTGAGGCCACGCTGGCGCTGTACAACAACGGCGAGCAGTACTATGGCATCCCGCTGGTCACCGAGCGGGAAATCCTCTACTACCGCACCGACCTGTTTGAGGAGGCCGGCATCGCCGTGCCCACCACGCTGGACGAGCTGTGGGCCGCCGCTGAGGCGCTGACCGATGTGGATGCCGGCATCTACGGCATCGTGTCCCGCGGCCTGACCGCCGCCGCCGTCACCCAGTTCTCGGGCTACCTGTACTCCATGGGCGGCGACTGGATGGATGCCGAGGGCAACGCCGCCATCAACAGCCCCGAGGCCGTCAAGGCGCTCAAGTTCTACGGCGACATGCTGCGTGAGTTCGGACCTCCCGGTGTCACCGCCATGCACTGGCAGCAGTGCGCCGCGCTGTATGCCTCCGGCAAGGCCGCCATGTACACCGAGGCCGACGCCATCTTCAACAACGCTGTCAACGCGGCCGAGTCCGTGGTGGCCGACAAGACCGGCTACGCCCTGTTCCCGGGTGACAGCTTCTACAACATCCCCTCCTGGGGCCTGTCCATGGGCGCCTTCACCGAGAAGGCTGACGCCGCCACGGCCTTCATCAAGTGGGCCGCCGGCAAGGACATGACCGCCACCCTGCAGGCCGCCGGCGTGCCCGGCGCGCGCGTGTCGGTCTACGGCATCCCGGAGGCCAACGTGGCCTTCCCGCCGCAGCTGGTTGAAGTCATCGCCGCTGCCGGCACCAAGAACACCAAGGGCTATGACCGCCCGCTGATTACCTCCGTCTCCAAGGCCCGCGATTACATCGGCCAGGCCATCGTTGCCGCCATTGAGGGCGGGGACGTGGAGGCCGCCGCTGAGGAAGCCAACCGCCGCTTCCAGTCCGTCATCGAAGAGGACCGCGCTGCCGAACAGAAACAATAAACCCACCAAAGGGGCTGCCGCTTGTTTGCGGCAGCCCCTGTCCCGTTTTGGCGCTGCCGATTGTTTGGGAGGTCTGTGCCTATGAGCCGTTGGGTGGATAAACACCTGAAAATCATTTTTATTACGCCCTGCCTGCTGTTTATTTTGTTCATGGTGGTGTTTCCCTTGGGGTACAACATTTACATGAGCACCAGCAAGTGGAGCATGTCTGCGCTGTCCAGCCCGGAGTTTGTGGGCGCCAGCAACTACCTGATGCTGTTCCGCTCGCCCCGCTTCTGGAGCGCGGTGGGCCGCACGCTGTACTACGCCTTTGTGGCGGTGGGCATCCAGACGCTGCTGGGCATCGGCATCGCCCAGATGCTCAACCGCAGCTTCTTTGGCAAGGGCGTGGCCAAGACCCTGTTTTTGCTGCCGGTGGTCGCCACCCCGGTGGCCGTGGGCATGGTGTGGCAGATGATTTACGAGCCCACCATCGGCCTGGGCAACGCCATTTTGACCGGCATGGGCTTCCCCCGCCAGCTGTTTCTGGGCTCGTCGGCCTCGGCGCTCAACGCGCTGATTTTCATCGACGTGTGGGAGTGGACGCCCATGGTGATGCTGATGGTGCTGGCCGGCATGGTGGCCATCCCCAAGGACCCGTATGAGTCCGCCGTGGTGGATGGGGCCACCGCCTTTCAGCGCTTCCGCTACATCACGCTGCCGCTGGCCAGCCCCACCATTCTGGTGGCGGTGCTGCTGCGGCTGATAGATGCCATCAAAACCTTTGACATCATCTACGCCACCACCAAGGGCGGGCCGGGCTTCGCCACGGAAACCATCAACATCTACGCCACGCTGGCCACCTTCCAGTACTACAGCTTTGGTGAGGGAGCGGCGATTACCATGTGCTTCTTCGTCATCGTGATGAGCATGGCCATCATGTTCAACGCGGCCAAGAAGCGGGTGGAGGTGGAGTACTGATGTTGACCAAACGCAAAAACCCATTCGCCAGCACCGGGAAAAATGTGCTGACCGTGCTGGGCGTGCTGCTGTTTATTATCGGCGTGGTGCTGGCCTGGCGCGGCTGGGGCACCACCGTCAAGGTGGGCAACTATGCGGATACCCTGGGGGTAGACCGCGGCACCTTGAGCGAGATTCGCCGCGATGTGGAGGACCTGGGCGACGATTACCGCAAGGCGACCATTGAGCAGAAGTACAATATCCGCATCGGCCGGCTAAGCATGAAGTCCATCCCCTCCACCGGCCAGATGGCGTCCGCGCCCTGGCTGCTGGGCCTGGGCATCCTGCTGATGGCGGGCAGCCTGTTCCTGCCGCAGGTGGGCAAGTATGTGTTGATTTATGGTGTGCTGCTGGTGACGGTGTTCCCTTTCTTCTGGATGGTGCTGGCCTCGTTCAAAAACAACGTGGACATCATCGACGCCACCCGCGGCATGTTCGATTTCACGCCCACCACGCGCAACTATGAGTCCGTCTTTGAACAATATAATTTCATACGTCCCACCATCAACAGCTTCTATGTGGCGCTGATGTCCACAGGCCTGGGGCTCATCATCGGCCTGCCTGCGGCCTATGCGGTCGCCCGCTGGCGGTTGTACAAAATCAGCCTGGTCATCCTAGTGGTGCGCATGATTCCGGGCATCACCTTCCTGGTGCCCTGGTATTTGCTGTTCCTGCAGCTGGGCCTCACCAACACCTTCACCGCGCTCATCATGAGCCACCTGCTGGTGGCCCTGCCCTTCATCATCTGGATCATGGTGCCCTTTTTCGGCAATGTGCCCCGCGAGCTGGAGGAGGCCGCCTGGGTGGATGGCAGCGCCCAATGGCGCACCTTCCTCACCATGGTGCTGCCGGTGTCCGTGCCGGGCATCCTGACGGCCTCGCTGCTGGCGTTCATTTTCTCGTGGAACAACTTCATGTTCTCCCTCACCTTGTCCGGCGCCAAGACTGCCACACTGCCCATCGCCATCTATGGCTTCGTGGGCTATGCTTCGGTGGATTGGGGCGGCCTGATGGCGGCAGCCGTGTTCATCACCCTGCCCATCATTCTGCTGAGCATGTTCATGCAGAAGTACATCATCTCCGGCCTGACCGCCGGCGCGGTGAAGGGATAAGGGTGGAGATGGGAAACGCTTGGGCCCTATCTTGGAAGCGAGGGCCCAATCCCCCAAAAACTTTCATGGTGTCTTTTCCAAAGCAACATCGCGTTGCTTTTTCTTGATGGGAAGGGCTGGTATGATTTGCGTGAAAGGGGGGGGCGAGAAAATGACCATCGGTGAGTCGCTCAAATCGCTGCGCGAGCAGCATGGTTTCACGCAAGAAGAATTGGCCCACAGGCTGCACATCACCCGCCAGGCGGTCAGCCGGTGGGAGAACGGCGAGACCGAGCCCAACACGGAATCCCTCAAGCTGATTTCCCGCCTGTTTGGCGTATCCATCAACACCCTGCTGGGGGCGCCACGGCAGCTTATCTGCCAGTGCTGCGGCATGCCGCTGCATGAGGATGAGTTCATCAGCCGCGAGCCCGACGGCAGCCTGCGGGAGGACTACTGCCGCTGGTGCTATATGGATGGCGGCTTTGTCTACCAAGACCTGGACAGCGTCATCCACGCCTGCGTGCCCAACATGGTCAAGCAGTATGATATGAGCGAGCAAGCCGCTCGGCGCATGCTGCTGGACACCCTGCCCGGGCTTGCCCACTGGCGCGGGACGGCGCGGGAGGAATGACCTGATGGACAGCACCTATATCACCCTGACCCCAGATAACCTGGCGCGTGAGCACCTGTGCTGCGCCATCGCCGACAAGCGGCATCAGCAGGGCGTGGCGGACAAAAAGACATGGCTGGCTACGCGAGTGCCGCAGGGCCATGTGTTTCGCAAGCTGGATGCGCGGGGCAAGGTGTTCATCGAGTACGCGCCGCTGGAACAAGCGTGGGTTTCGGTGGAAGGCCCTGGTTACCTGTATATCCACTGCCTGTGGGTGTCGGGCAGCTACAAGGGCAAAGGCCACGGCGGTGCTCTGCTGGATAGTTGTATTCAGGAAGCGCGGGCACAGGGAAGCGCCGGCGTATGTGTGCTCAGCGCCGACAGAAAAAAGCCGTTTTTGTCCGAGAAGGGCATTTTTGTCAAGCACGGCTTTGAGGTGGTGGATACGCTGCCCGGCGGGTACGAGTTGCTGGCCCTCTCATTGGACGGCAGCAAACCGCGCTTTGCCGATACGGCCAGGGCCATGCGCATCCCGGAGCAGGATTTGACCATCTACCACTCGCCCCAGTGTCCCTACATCGCCGATTGTCTGCAGCAGGTGCGGGCTGTGTGCGAGCGGGAGGGCATTCCCTTGCGGCTAATCCCGGTGGAAAGCGCCGCCCAGGCCAAGGCGCTGCCCGGTGTATTCAACAACTGGGCTGTGTTTTACAAGGGCCGGTTTCAAACCTTGCACCTGCTCAACGAGGGGTATCTGATGAAAATGCTGGCGAGCGCGTAGCGGCTGGTTTGTCTCTAATCAAGCGGGCGTGGTATACTCATGGCACCACTGAGTACCAAGGAGCGCATGATGGAATTGCCACTGGATATGTCCCCGGAGCAGTTGAAGCAGATGACCCAGCAGCAGGTGGAGGAACTGATCCCCCTGCTGCGCGAGCAGATTGTGGACGCGGTGTCCCGCACAGGCGGCCACCTGGCCAGCAACCTGGGCGTGGTGGAACTGACCGTCGCCCTGCACCGCGTGTTTGACAGCCCCGCGGACAAAATTGTGTTTGATGTAGGGCATCAGTGCTATGCCCACAAGATATTGACCGGCCGGGGCGGGGAGATGGATACCCTGCGCCAGTATGAGGGTATCTCCGGCTTCCCCAAGCGGGAGGAAAGCGAGCACGATGCCTACGGCACCGGCCATGCCTCCACCGCCATTTCGGCCGCCCTGGGCCTGGCCCGCGCGCGGGATTTGCAGGGCGAGCAGGGGCATGTCATCGCCGTGGTGGGCGATGGCGCGCTCACCGGCGGCATGAGCTACGAGGCCATGAACGATGCCGGCTGCGGCCGCACCCGGTTGATTGTTATCCTCAATGACAACCAGATGAGCATCGCGCCCAATGTGGGCGCGGTCAGCCGCTACCTCACCTACCTGCGCACCAGCAAGGGCTGGCTGGGCGCCAAGCGCGCGGTAGCCGAGGCATTGAAAAAGACGCCGCTGGTGGGCAGGTCGCTGCACCATTTGCTGCAGCGGTGGAAGAATCATATCCGCAACGTGTTCGTGAAGGACCGGTTTTTCCAGGCCTTCGGCTTCCGCTACCTGGGCCCGGTGGATGGGCACGATGAGCAGGGGCTGGAGCATTTTCTGATGCGCGCCAAGCGCCTGACCGAGCCTGTGCTGCTGCACATCGTCACCACCAAGGGCAAGGGCTACGCCGTGGCCGAAAACAACCCCAGCCGCGCGCACGGCATGCCGGCCTTTGACCCGCAGGACGGGTCGCCCCGCGTGCGCTCGGTGGCGCGCAGCTTTGGCACCGCGGCGGGCGAGCTGCTCACCCGCCTGGCGGAGGAGGACCCGCGCATCGTGGCCATCACGGCCGCCATGGCGGATTCCACCGGGCTTACCCCCTTCCAGAAGCGCTTCCCCAACCGTCTGTTTGACGTGGGCATCGCCGAGGAGCACGCGGTCACCCTGGCGGCCGGGCTGGCTGCCGGCGGGTTGCGGCCGGTGGTGGCCATCTACGATACCTTTATGCAGCGCGCCTACGATCAGGTGATGGTTGACGTCTGCCTGCAAAGGCTGCCGGTCACCTTTTTGATTGACCGCGCGGCCATTGGCGGCGAGGATGGCCCCACCCACCACGGCGTGTGGGGCACGGCGTTTTTACGGCACATTCCGGGGCTGACGCTGCTCAACCCCCGCTCGGTGGACGAGCTGGCGCACATGCTGCTGTGGGCGATGAAGCACGATGGCCCCGTAGCCATCCGCTACCCGCGGGCCGAGCATATGCTGCAGGCCAAGTACCCCTGCGCCGGGTTTGAGCCGGGCCGCTGGGAAGCGCTGGAGGCGGGGGAAGACCTGGCGCTGATTGCCACCGGGCCCATGGTGGCCGAGGCTCTGAAGGCGCGGCGCGCGCTGGCCGGGCAGGGCATCCGCGCCTCCGTCATCAACGCCTCCACCATCAAGCCGCTGGACGAGGGGGTCATTGGCCGCCTGTCCGCCGCCGGCACGCCCTACATGGTGCTGGAGGAGCAGGCGCTGGCGGGCGGCCTGGGCAGCGCCATTTGCGAGTGCTGTGTGCAGCGGGGGTTCAAGCCGCCCGTTCACATCTTCGCCTTGCCGGACGAATTTATCCCCCACGGCAGCCATGATCGCCTGCTCAAGCACCTGCATATGGATGGCGACAGCATCGCCGCCACCATCGCTGGGCTGATGGAGCGCATCGCGTGAAACGCCGCGCCGACAGCCTGCTGGCCGAGCAAGGGCTTGCCCCCAGCCGGGAGCAGGCCCAGCGGCTCATCATGGCCGGGCGGGTGTATGTGGGCGAGGTGCGGGTGGATAAGCCCGCCCAACTGCTGCCGCCTGACGCGCAGCTTGTTTTGCGCGGCGAGGTGGAGCAGTTTGCCAGCCGCGGCGCCCATAAGTTGGAGAAGGCCCTGCGGCACTTTGAGGCCGATGTGCAGGGCCTCGTTTGTATGGATGTCGGGGCCGCTTCCGGCGGCTTTACCGATGTGCTGCTGCGCGCAGGCGCGGCCAGAGTGTACGCCATCGATGTGGGCTATGGTCAGCTGGACTGGCGCCTGCGCCAGGATGACCGCGTGGTGGTGATGGAGCGCACCAACGCCCGCGCCCTCACGCCCGAGCAGTTTCCCGACCACCCAACCCTCACGGTGATGGATGTGAGTTTCATCTCCATCCGGCTGATATTGCCCGCGGCGGCGGCCATCATGGGCGGCGATGGGCGCTTCCTGACGCTGGTTAAACCCCAGTTTGAGGCCGGGCGCGGCCAGGTGGGCAAGCATGGCGTGGTGCGCGAGGCCGATACGCATGAGCGTGTGCTGCGCGAAATCCGCGATTTTTGCCCCACCATCGGCTGGCACGCCGCCGGTTTCACCTATTCCCCCATCAAGGGCCCCAAGGGCAACATCGAGTTCCTGGCCGATATCCGGCCCGGCGCGGGCACACCCCCGGATGATGATGCCATCGCCGCGGTGGTGGCGCAGGCGCACGCGGAACTGCACAAGGCATAAGGAAAATCACATACAGACCGACCATGGAGGATAACAGCATGAGCAGAAAAGCGCTCGCGGCAGTTGTTTTGCTGGCCTGTTGTTTGGTGGCGTTCACCGCGCTTTCCGCCGGGGTCAGCGTGACGCTGAAGGCCACCGATTCGGTTTCCCGTCAGGCAGCGGCCTTTGAGCAGTATCTCAACAGGCTGGATTCTCAGCAGCGCGGCCAATGGATGGAGGCGCTGCAGGGCATGCTGCGTCAGGAGGAGTTGGCCTCCATCATGCCCTTTGCGGCGCAGGAGGAGGCCCGCGGCGTCTACATCGTCAGCAGCGGGGAGGTGTACCACAGCACCCGTGGGTGCAGCACGCTCAGCCGCTCCAAGAATGTGCGGGAGGTCTCGCTGGAGGACGCGCTGTCCATGGGCAGGCGGCCCTGCAAGGTGTGCGGCAGGTAGGGGATATCAAGGGGATACATGCCCGCTGCTGAAAGATTTTACTTGACTTTGCGGGCAGTCCACCGTATTCTTCATCCGGTTATCGACAAAAGAAAGTAGGGTTTTATCATGGGTAATATCGTAAACATCATCATTCAGCTTCTCTCGGGCGGCGTGGGCGGCTTCGGCGCCGGCAAGGCCATGCCCAAAATCTCCCTGGGCAAAATCGGCGACATCATCGCCGGCATCCTGGGCGGCGTGGGCGGCAGCCAGCTGCTGGGCCTGTTGGGCCTGGGCGGCGGCGCGGCAGGCGCCTTGAACATCAGCAGCATCCTCACCAGCATCCTGGGCGGCGGCGTGGGCGGCGGTGCCCTGCTGGCCATCGTTGGCGCCATCAAGAAGGCGATGGGCCAGAAATAACACATCGAGCAAATGACTCATCGCGGCGCAGAGGCTGCCTGTCTTTTCACCGCTGACTGCGACGCAGTTCGCTTGACGTAGCGCTGCTACGCCTGCGCTCCTGCTCCTTGTCAGCGGCAAAAATCCAGCGCAGCCCGTTGCGCCGCGATTTCGTCATTTGCTCTACAACATCGAAGAAATGAAAAGGCAACCCGCAAGGGCTGCCTTTTTTGCGTTGGTTGAGGAATCTATTCCCTGCGTGCCAACTCGGCCAGCACGTCGCGCAGCGCTTCGGCGCGGTGGCCGTCGCGGCCGGTCACGGCCTCGGCGTGCAGCAGGGCGCTGAGCACGGCTTCCTCGGTGGCCTCGGCCGCCGCGCGGAAGCACAGATTGATATGATCTTCGTTGAGCTCGGTCACCTGGCGGAAGGGGGCTTTGTCGAAGTGGCGGATGTGGTTGCCCGTGGTGAAGCATAGGGCGATTTCGCCGCTGCCGTGGCCGATGTTGCTGCCCGTGCGGCTCAGGCCCGCGATGGCGCGCCGCGCAACCCGCTTGAGCTGGCCCACACCCAGGGGCAGGTCGGTCGCCAGCACCACGATGATGGAGCCGCGGTCCTCCTGGGGCGCGTATTCCGCCGTCCATCCGCTCTTGAGCAGCGCCTCGGCCTGCGGGCCGATATGTTGGCCGTTGAGCGTCAGGTCATACAGGCTGCCGTGGTTAGCCAGCACCAGCGCGCCCAGGGTATAGCGCTTGCCCTCAATCTCCATCACCCGGGAGCTGGAGCCGATGCCCCCCTTGAGGCCGTGGCAGCGCATGCCGCGCCCGGCGCCCACCGCGCCTTCGGCAAAATCCTCCGCCGCATTGGTAAGCGCCGCCAGCACATCCGTTTCCCGCACATGCAGGCCGCGGATGTCGTTGAGGTGGCCATCGTTGCACTCAAACACCACCGGGTTTACCGTGCCGGTCTCCCGGCCAATGGCTTCGTTTTGCGCCAGCATATGGCGGCACAGCGCCGTCCATGCCGTGCCCGAGGACAGCGTGTTGGTGAGCACGATGGGCGTCTCCAACTGGCCCAACTCCTCCACCTGCACCAGCCCCAGCGACTTGCCAAAGCCGTTGAACACCTGGACGGCGGCGGGCAGCTTGTCCTCAAAGCAGTTGCCGGGGTGCGGCCGTATGGCCGTCACGCCCGTCTGCACAGGCCCGTCGGCCAGCGTGGTATGCCCCACCAGCACGCCCGGCACATCGGTCAGCAGGTTGCACGGACCGGGGGTCAGGCAGCCAACGCGGATACCGTAGGTTGCGTCAAGTCCCATTGAATTGTCCTCCCGGTTGATGAGTCAGGGTTCATTCGGTCTTCACCGTCTCAAACAGCAGGTGGTTGCTGGCGCCCACCACCCATCCTCAACCGCCCGGCGTGATTTCCGGCATCACCAGGCGGTACAGGTTCAGCGTGTGTCCATCTTCCACGGCGCTGCCCTCAGGTGTGAAGCCCGCGCCCAGCAGCAGGCGGTTGGAGGCGGCGTTGTTTTCGCCGGGGCACGCGGTGAAGGTGGTGTAGCCCCGGGTGTCGCGCATGTGCCGGAGGAAGGCGGGCAGGGCCTCCTTCATATAGCCCAGGCCCCAATATGCCCGCAGCAGCTCGTACCCAACTTCCCCCTCGTGCCTTTGCGCATCCAGGTTCCACAGCACGATGGTGCCGATGAAGGCATCGTTTTGCCTGAGATAGAGCGCGTAGGTATACGCCGTGTCCGTGCGGTGGTCGGCCATCAGGCGGGCTAGTTTGTGCAGGGCGGCGTCCTTTGTGAGCGGCAGGGCAAAGTAGGCCGCCGTGCCCACCGGGTCTGCCTTCATGCGGCAAAAGCCCTCTGCGTCCCGCGCGGACAGGGGCACGCCGACCAGCCGGGGCGTCTCAAAGCGGTCCGGCCTGTCCATCACGGGGAGGACGCACCCTCATGCTGCTTGTCGTAGGCCGATGGCCCGGCCAGCACCACGCGGTAGCCGTCCGGGTCGCGCAGCCACACCTCCATGTGCATGGCGTAGCGGTTGAGGTAGGGCGCGACCTCCGGGGTGATGCCGGCGGCTCGTACGCGGTGCATGGCCTGCTCAAAATCCCGCACAGCGAACCACAGCAGCACACCCAGCCCGGTTGGCTCACCCTCACCCAGCAGCGGCGGGTGGTTCATGTCCCCCTCGGGGTCGTGCAGCTGCAACACCAGTTCGCCGTCGGACAGCAGCTGCTCATACTCCGTGCCGCCGTGCGCGCTTTGGAAGCCCAGCACCCGCTCGTACCAATCGGCACTGCGGCGCACGTCCTGCACCGTAATCATGGGTTGTGCCTTCATGCCCTGTACCCCGCTTCCAGGTCCACCCGGGCCACATACTCGCCCTCGCCCAGCAGCGCGCGGATGTTGCGGGCGGCCATGTCGATGATGTTGTCGTGGGTGAGCCGCAGGTGATACTGACCGGAGATGTGCGGCGTGATGAGCAGGTTGGGCTCCTGCCACAGGGGGTCATCCTTGGGCAGGGGCTCGGGCTCGGTCACGTCGATGGCGGCGCCGGCCAGCCGACCCCTGCGCAGCGCTTCCAGCAGCGCAGGCTGCACCACCGCGCTGCCGCGCCCCACGTTTAACAGGTAGCTGCCCTGCTTCATCAGGCCAAAGCGTCGCTCGTCCATCAAGCCCATGGTATCCTCTGTCTCGGGCAGGGAGAGGGCCACCACATCGGCCTGGGGCAGCAGGCTGTCCAGTTCGTCCATGGTGGCGATGCGCTGCACGCCCTCGGGCGGGGCGGCCGGGCGGCGGCGGATGCCGATGACCTGCGCGCCAAAACAGGCGCACAGCTGGGCAAAGCGGGTGCCGATGTCGCCCATGCCCACCGACAGCACCTGTGCCCCACGCAGGCCGGCCACATCGCCCCGATCCTCCCACAGCGCCTTGTGCTGGTCGTCGCGGTATTGGTGCAGGCGCTTCATCAGCATCAGCAGGGCGCCCAGCATGTGCTCCGAAATGGCCACGCCATAGGCCCCCGAGGCGCAACACAGCACCATGCCGGGGTTATCCTGCCCCAGGGCCACATAGTGGGGCGCCACGCCGGCGGAGTTAAGCTGCAACAGCTTGATTCGCTTGAGGTGCGGGAAGAAGTTGGGCGGCAGGTTGCCCACCACCACATCGGCCTCCGCCACCTGCTGGGGTGTGAGGGTCTTGACGCTCTGGCGAATCACCTTGGCGTCGGGCGCCGCGGCCTGCAGGCGCGCCAGCTGCCCCTCGTCCGCCCGCATGATAACCAGAATATTTTCTATGCGCATATCGGCCTCCTGTTTGGTTCAAATGTTGCATTCATTATGTGAGAATGCCGGTTGCCTGTCAATCAATGTTGCCCCGTTTGGGCCGCCATAGTATAATCATACCGTGAAACCATATGAACGAAACCCCCTGCACCACATCCTACCGGTGCTATGCCTGACGCTTGCGCTTATGCTGGGCCTGTGCCCGCTGTGGGCGTCCGCGCAGACGGCGCCGTCCGGCACGCTCAAAATCAAGCTCTTCAAATCCGGCAAGGCGGATGCCACGCTGATTCGCACCGATACCCACGCCGTGCTGCTGGACGCGGGCGAGGTGGATGACGCCGAGGACATCCTGGCGTACATGGCTCAGAAGGGCGTGCGCAAGCTGGATTTGATGATCCTCACCCACTTTGACAAGGGGCACGCGGGCGGCGCGGCCGAAATCCTACGCACCGTGCCGGTGGCGCGGGTCATGATGCCCGACTACGAGAGAAGCAGCCCCACGCGGGACGCGCTGCGCGAGGCGCTGGAAGAAAGCCGGGCCGAGCGGGTATATCTAACGGAGGATACCGCCTTCACGTTGGATGGCGTGGCCTTTGACATCATCACCGCGCGGCGCTCGTACTATGCCGAGGATGAGGATGATGATTTCTCGTTGGTGACGCGGCTGACCCACGGTGAAAATACCCTGCTGTTCGCGGCGGACATCATGAGCGACCGCATGGACGAGCTGCTGCAAAGCGGCATGGACCTGCGCAGCGACTTTTTGCAGGTGCCCGACCATGGCCGCCACCGCGAGCGCACGGAGGCTTTTTTGCGGGCGGTGCAGCCCGGCATGGCGGCCATCACCTGCTCGAAAAAGAACCCGCCTTCGGACGAAGTATTGGCTATTCTGCGCGGGATGGACACCCGCATCTACCTGACCATGGATGGCGACATTGCCCTGCAAAGCGACGGGCAGGCCATCACCATCAAGCAATAGGAGGAGGATAACATGCGCGCACTGATAATCGGCGGCACGGGGACCATCAGCCTGAGCATATCCCGCAGGCTATTACAACTGGGGTGGGAGCTGACGCTGCTCAACCGCGGCAGCGGCAAAAACCAGGTGCCCGAGGCCAAGCTGATACAGGCCGACATGGCCGATGAGCAGGCCGTGCGGGAGAAGCTGGCCGGCCAGCGCTTTGACGTGGTGGCGCAATTCATCGCCTACACGCCCGAGCAGGTGGAGCGCGACATCCGCCTGTTTGAGGGCATGTGCAGCCAGTACATTTTCATCAGCACGGCGTCGGCCTATCACAAGCCGCCGCTCAGCTTCCCGGTGACGGAATCCACCCCCCTGCACAACCCCTACTGGCAGTACTCCCGCGACAAGGCGGCCTGCGAGGAGGTGCTGATGCAGGCATACCGCCAGCGCGGCTTCCCCGCCACCATCGTGCGCCCCAGCCACACCTATGGCGACCGCGGGCTACCCCTTGCCCTGCGCGGCCATAAGGGCGTCTGGCAGATTATCGACCGAATGCTCAAGCAAAAGCCCGTGGTCATCCCCGGCGACGGCACCAACCTGTGGACTGTCACCTGGTCCAAGGACTTTGCCGTGGGCTTTGTGGGCTTGATGGGCAACATCCACGCCATCGGCGAGGCCGTGCACATCACTTCCGACGAGGCGCTGCCCTGGAACCAGATTTACCGCACCGTGGCCGATATCCTGGGCCGCCCCTTCTTGCCGTGCTATGTGCCCTCCACTTTGCTGGGCCTGGTAAAGGACTCGGACTGGGAGGGCGGCCTGCTGGGGGATAAGGCCAACTGCGCCGTGTTTGACAACACCAAAGTCAAGCGCTTGGTGCCCGAGTTCCGCTGCACCACCCGCTTTGACCAAGGCGCGCGCATCTCGCTGCACAACTTCCTCACCGACCCCACCTTGCAGGTGCCCGACCCCGCCTTTGACGCCTTCTGTGACAAGGCGGTCAGCATCATGGGCACGGCCAGGGAGGCGTTTGAGGGGCTGGCGCTGTAATCGGATGATTTCCAAGCTTGACCCGTCCCTTGGGGGCGGGTTTATGCTGTTTGCAGGAGGTGGAAAGCCATGAAAATGAAAGAGGTGCAGGCGCAAACCGGCCTGAGCCGCAAGGCCATCGCGTACTATCAGCAAAAGGGATTGATTGAGCCGGTGGTGGGGGAAAATGCCTACCGGGATTTTTCGCCCGAACAGGTGGAACGCCTGCGGCAGGTTGCCTTTCTGCGCGATTTGGACCTGTCGGTGGAGGAGATTGCCCGCGTGCTGACAGAAGACGGGGGCCAGGCCGCCCTGGGGGATGTGCTGCGCGAGCGGGCGCTGCGGGATGACCGGCAGCGCCGCAAACAGGCGATATTGGAACACTATGCCCGCCAGGGATACAGCGCGGAGATGCGCCGGGCGCTGGACGCCCTCCTACGGGAAGAGTCGGTGGCCCGCCGCTTTGAGCGCCTGCTGCCCGGCACCTTCGGGCAGATGGTGCTGGTTAACTTGCTGCCCTATTTGCAGCAGCCGTTGACCACCCCGGCGCAGGAGGAAGCCTTTGAGCAAATGCTTTCGGTGCTGGATGATATGCCACCGCTGACGCTGCCCAATGACCTGCGCGACTTTGTGGAACAGGCCGGGCAGGATATGCCGCTTGACCTGATGCAGAAAACAGCGCAGCACAAGGCGGACGCCGTGCGGGATGTGGACCGCTGGCTGGAGGATAACCGGGACATGGTGGCCCAATACCTGGCTTGGCGGCAGTCGCCCGAATACGAGGCATCGCCCGCGGCACGGCTGTCGCAGGTACTCAAAGCGTATTTTGACGAGCACGGCTACTACGCGCGGGTCATTCCCCTGATGCGCCGGCTGAGCCCGGCCTATGATGCGTATGTTCGACAGATGTTGGCCGCCAATGAGCGGCTGATGGAACAGGTGCCCCAGAGCAAAGCCCTACTGTGACGCCTGTTCCGGCAGCGGCGGCGGCATGCGCCTCGCCCATGCCCTGTCCTGCCACAGGCTCAGCACCAGGCCGGCCAGCACAAACAGGCCGCCCAGCAGATTGCGCGCCGAAAAGGCGCCCGACAGCGCCATATCCAGCAACAGGCCTGCCATCACCTGGCCCACAAACAGCGCCAGGGTCATATAAAACGAGGGAATCTTGCCCACGATGAAGTTGCTCATCAGCACGATGATGACGCCCAGCGCGCCGCCCAGGTAGATGTAGAGGGGGCCGCCGGTGGATTGCGCCAGCCCGGTCATGCCGTTGCCCATCAGGGCGTAGAGGAGGGCGGTCATCAGCAGGCCCATCAGGTAGTTGAAAAATGTGCTGTTGACCACGCTGGTGCGGGCGGCCAGCTGACCGTTGAGCAGGCGGCTTAGCAGCACCGTGCCGCCCGCCAGCAGCGAGACCGCGACCGGCAGCGCGTGAAGCTCGGTGATCATGCAGACGATGCCAATCAGCGTCAGCGCGATGCCCCACAGCTTTTCCGGGCGGAAGGGGCGGCGGGGCAGGCCCAGGATGCCGTAGTGGTCAGCGGCCAGGCCGGACAGGCTCTCGCCCAGCAGGCCCAGCGCCATCATGGCGGATACGCTAATGTGGCCGAAGGCCAGGTTGTTAAATACCGTGGTCATCACCCCGATGAACCCGCCGATATACAGGTAAAAGGGCAGTCGCGCCACACGCGGCCCTTCTTTTTTGAGCAGCATGGCCAGCGCGATGCCCAGCGTGCCCACCAGGTGAATCACCACCAACGCAGCCAGGTGCCCGGCCCGGGCATTGAGCCCGCCGTTGAAGACCACCATGACCGATATCAGCACCCCGGCCAGCAGGGACAGCAGGTAGAGCATAGGCGTTACTCCGCGGCCTGGGGCGCGAAGCCCAGCGTTCCGCCGCAATCCAGCAGCAGCTCGCCGTCCCGCTCGCACGTCATGCTGAAGCGATTGCCTGCCCGGCGCAGCGTCAGCGTCACGGGCCCGGTGGGCAATATCTGCTGCTTGTAGTTGGCCACAAAGCGGGTGATGGGCATATCGCGCAGCACATCCGCGCCCAGCAGGTCACAGGCCCAGTCGGCGCAGCGGGTGTTGTTTACGTGCTGGTTGACGTCGATGTCGGTGTAGCGCAGGTCGATGACGCGGGTAATTGCCTCCCCCTCCACATGCTCCACCGCGCGGGGAAAGGGCACCGGCCGCGGCAGGTCGGAGGTGTTGGGCATGTTGCGGGCGATGTCCGGCACATCGGCCATGCGCTGGGTGTGGATGTTGGCCAGCGTCCACCCGCCCACACCGGTGGCCAGCAGCGTGCCGTCCTCCAACGTAAACCGGTGATAGCGCGGGTACAGCGTGCGCCGCGCGGGGCCGGGGTAGGTGGTGCAGACAATCACATCGTTCACCCGCGGCATGCGCAGGATATCCACCTCGTTGCGCGCCAGCACCCAGATGACATCCTGCTTAAGCAGGTCTTCCCGCCCGCAGCCCAGCAGCAGGGAGTGGCGTCCGGCCAGCTCCTGCATGGCGGTCATCAGCTCGCCGGGCTTCCAGTGGCCATAGCGGTCGGCATAGCTGGAGAAGTAGAGCATCCGTTCGGTCAACACGCGCATGGTGGCTGCCTCCTGTGGTTGATGGTATATATCATAACGCAACCGGCGCCGAAATGTAAAACCTGACTATACGCTTTGCTCCTCCACCCGCTGCGCGCGGTAGTTCTGGGCCTGGGCTTCAAATAGCTGGCGGTACAGGTTGTGCCCGCGCATCAGGTTGTGATGGCTGTCAAAGGCGGCGGCGCGCCCATCCTGCAACAGCAAAATGCGGTCGCAGAAGGTGGAGCTGCTCATCCGGTGGGAGATGAAGATGGCGGTGCGCCCGCGCGTCAGCTGGTGGAAGTGCTCGTACACCTCGCTCTCGGCCAGAGGGTCCAGCGCCGCGGTGGGCTCGTCCAGGATTACCATCTCGGCGGGCCTAAACAGGCTGCGGGCGATGGCCAGCTTTTGCCGCTGGCCGCCCGAAAAGTCCGTCGCGTCCTCCCAGATGGACTTATTCAGGCGGGTATCCAGGCCGTGGGGCAGGGCATCCACCGCCTCGGTCAGGCCAATTTCATTCAATACACCGCGCAGGCGCTGCTCATCGCCCGTGCCCTGCGTGTCGATGTTGTCGCGCAGCGAGAAGGGGAACAGCCGGAAATCCTGAAACACGCAGCTGAGTTGCTTTTGCCAGGCGGCGTAGTCATACGCCCTGATATCCAGCCCGTTATACAGGATGCGCCCCTCATCGGGCTCAAACAGGCGGCAGATGAGCTTCACGATGGTGCTCTTGCCCGCGTTGTTGAGGCCCACGATGGAGATTTTCTCCCCGGCTTTGATTTCAAAGCTCAGCCCGTCCAGAATCACCCGGTCGGTGTTGGGGTAGCGGAAGCGCACGTTGTCAAAGGCCAGCGTGCGCATGGGCTCGGGGGCTGCGCCGCCGGGCTGCGCGGCCTCCGGCAACGCCAGGTATTGGCAAAACGGCACCAGATAGCCCACCGTCTGGATGGCAGAAAACAGCCCGGTCACCAGCTGCATAAAGGTGGCAAAGAAGTTTTCCGTCGCCAGCACCACCACCGAGAAATCGCCCAGGCTGATTTGCGGCCCCCATGTGGGGGTCAGCGTGCGCACGGCCGCGTAGCCATAGGCCATAAAGCGCATCAGCGCGGTAATAAGCGCCTGCATGGCCTCGTTGTTGCCCCGCCGCGCGTACATGCGGTGCAGCCAGACGGTGATTTCATCGGTATAGCCGTTCACCTTGCGGCGCATCAGTTCGCTCATGCCATACAGCCGCATCTCCTTTTGAAACTCGGCCTTTGTGGCGGTGCTGGTGTAGTAGCCGTAGCGGCGGTTGACGGGAATCATCTCCTGCATAACCCGTTGCATGTAGCGCATGAAGCGGGCCGACAGCGCCATCGCCACCGCGCACAGCACCAGCAGCGCCAGCACAAACCACCAGCTGAAGGTGACCAGCAGGGCGGCCAGGCCAACCAGCGTCAGCAGCGCCTTGAGGGTGTCCAGCGCCGAGGAAAACAGTTGCATCAGCGCGCCATAGTGGGTCACGGGGAACAGCGCGCGCTCCTTGAGGTCCAGAATCTCCGGGTCTTCCAGCGTGGGGTAGGGCAGCCGCATGGTTTTTTCGGCAAACAGCATCGGGAATAGGCTCTCCATGTGGAAGTAGTGCTCCTTCTCCCGCCGGGTGAGCCACGCGTTCGCCTGCACCATGACGAACTTTGCCGCGGCGTACAGCAGCACCGCCTGCAGGAAGCGCCCTGCGTCCCAGCCCATCTGGATGCCGTCCAGCATCATCTTGGGCAGCAGCAGGTTGATGAGCGACGAGCCTGCGCCCGTCAGCGCCAGCAGGCACAGCACGGCGAAATAACCCCTGTCGTGCCGCCACAGGATGGCCAGCAGGGTTTTCACCGTCTTCCCGGCGGATACGGCGGGCAGGGCTCCTGCAGCCTTGTGGCTATGTTGTGTGCTCATGCCTGCGCCTCCTGGTAGTACTTGCCCTGGGTGAGGAACATCTGCCGGTACAGCCCCGGGCGGGCAATCAGCTCCTCATGGGTGCCCTGCTGGGCCACCCTGCCGCCATCCAGCAGCACAATGCGGTCGCAAAAGCGGGTGCTGGCCAGCCTGTGGCTGATAAACAGCGCCGTGCGCCCGCGCAGCAGGCTGTCAAACTCCTGGTATATCCGCTGCTCGGCCAGGGCGTCCAGCGCCGCGGTGGGCTCGTCCATCACCATCATGCGGGTGCCCTGCCGGTACAGCGCCCGGGCAATCATCAGCTTTTGATTTTCCCCGCCCGACAGGATGACCCCATCCTCCTCAATTACCTTGAGCATGGGGCTGTCCATGCCCTTGGGCAGGCTGCGCACCTTGTCCCACAGGCCTGCGGTTTTGAGGCAGCTTTCCACCCGCGCTCGGTCGATGCCCCGGTCGGTGGCGGCCACATTCTCCGCGATGGTGAAGGCCAGGGGCTCCACCTCCTGAAACACCACGCCAAACAGGGAGAACAGCCGCTCCTGCGGGATGGTGGCCGCTTCCACACCGTTGATGAGGATGCGCCCGCCCGTGGGCAGGTACAGCCCGCACAGCAGCTTGACCAGCGTGGTCTTGCCGGCGCCGTTGACGCCCACCAAGGCACAGGTCTGCCCGGCGGGGATGTGGAGGTTTAGGTGCTGCAGCACCAGCGCGTCGTGCCCCGGGTAGTGGAAGGAGACATCCTCAAACGTCACCTCCACCGGCCCCTCACCCGGCACATCGCCCTCGCCCCCGCGGGATTGCAGGTCGGCGTCAATGAAATCCATCGTGTCATCCACATAGCGGGTCTCATCTTTGATGGAGGCCAGCTGGCGCGCCATCTCCTGCATGGTGCGGGCAAACAGGCTCAGCGCGGTGAGCAGCATCACCAATTGCGCCAGCGGTAGGCCGCCTGCCAGGTACCGGTGCACCAGCACCAGCGCGCCCACCAGGTCAATGGCGACCAGCGCCAGCGATTCGGGCACCGACAGCTGCACTTCCCGGCGGGTGAATACCCGGTACAAGGCGCGGTTGGCCTTCAGCAGCGGGGCAAAGGCCGCCTGAAAGCGCCCGCCCATGTCAAACAGGCGCAGGTCCTTGCCGGCGCGAAAGTCGGCTGCCTCCTGCGACAGGTTTTCCAGCTGCCGCGACAGGCGGCTCACCTGCTCCCGGCGCTCGTGCTTGTAGTGGGTCACATGGGCCTGCGCGGCATAGGTAATGGCCACGAAGGCCAGCCCGATCAGCGCGATCCACGGGCTTGTGAAGGCCAGCAGGCCGCCCAGCAGCAAGGCCGATACCAGCGTGCCGCCCAGCCTGAATATCTGGTGGTAGGTGCCCTCCAGCCCGCTGTCGTTGCTGCTGAGCGCGCGGTCCCAGCCGGCCACGTCGTCCTTGAAGCCCGGGTTTTCAAACAGGCCATAGTCCATGGTCATTTCCTGGTCCAGCGCCGCGTTGAGCAGCCGGATGCGCTGCGCGCAGAAGCTGGTGTAGTTGTAGTGGTTCAGCAGCGCGCTGGCCGCGCTCAGCACGAAGAACGCCCCGGCATACATGCCGGCTGCCAGCAGCATGCTCCGCGGCGTGGCGTCCGGGGCGTTCAACAGCCCAACCAGCGTGTGCATCACACCTACGCCCAGCAGCGGCAGCAGACCGGCGGTCAAGGCGTATAGTATGGATGCCACCACCAGCCGCTTGTTTTTCCGCATGGGGCGGTACATGCGCGCCAGCGTGCGCGGCAGCGTGCGGGGGCGGCTGTGTAGATGCTGTTTGCGCCTGTCCTGATCCAGCAGGTCAACGGCCAGGTTGCGGCGATGGGTGGTGGTCTGGCTCATAACGTTTCCTCTCTGGCTATATGTACCAGGGCGTTCAGGTCGCCCGTCAGGGCGGCCAGCTCATCCGCGTTGAGGTGGTAGTAGCTCTGCCGCCCCTGCGGCTGCACCCACACCAGCAGGGCGCCGGATAGTACGCGCAGGTGGTGGGACAGGGTGGCCGGCGTCAGGCCCAGCCGGTCGGCCATTTCCTGCACATAGCAGGGGCGTTGGGCCAGCATGCGCACAATGCCCATGCGGGTCGGGTCGGCCAGGGCCTTCAGTTGCTCCTGCGTCAACCCCTCGCGGGCGCGCTGTGCGTCCTGCAGGCGGGAGAGGTCGTCAAACAGCACGCCCACATGCATCCGCTGGCGCACCGCATGCCAGGGGGACAGCTGAATATCCAGGCCGTTATACGCAATGGCGGCGGGCCACACATGCAGCGGTGCATCCGAGGGGGCGGCGTCCTTGTCCTGGCCCATGCGCGCGAACCACTGGTAGGCCTGCTCGTCGCTGCTTTGACTATCCAGCGAGGCGGCCTTGCTCAAAAACCGGTCGGCCACCAGGGGGTAGTGGGTTCGGCAGACGGTTTCCAGCTTTGCCAGCAGCGCTGTCATACGCAGGGTCCACGCGTCCATGTCCTGAAAGAAGCGCAGCAGCGTCATGCGCTGGGCATCAGTGATTTGCACCAGGTCCACCGCCCGCATCACCTGCGCCATGGTAAATCGCGCGGGGTCGCTGACGTGATGGTATTGCGCCTGCGCCTCCTCACCCTGCAAAGAGAGATCCATCATGCCCGCCATGGCGTACAGGTGCATCAGGCAGCCCCTGATAAACAGCGGCTTGGTCAGCTGCTCGCTGCTTTCCACGTCAGTCAGCATCAGCGCGGAGGGCAGAAACGGCTCCAGCTGCGCGTCCTCGGCCATCCCGCTCAGCCTGATTTGAAACAGCGCCCCCAGCTGTGGGTCCCCTTCCAGCAGGGGGCGCGCATTGGCCCGGCAGCGGCGCAGGTAGGCGCGCACATCGGCAAACGCGGCGTCAATCTGCTCGGGCGGCAGCGTGAAGCGCTCCGCCCGGTGAATCAGGTGCGCTTCCTCCCACGCGGCGGGCGTCTCCATGCCCTCTGCCAGTATGGTGTAGTAGGAAAGCGCCAGCTGTACGGCCTCCGAAAGCGCGTGCGGCGCTTTGTGAACGATGACTTGCGGGAATGCTTTTCGCATAGCAGCCTCCCAAATGTTGATGAGTACATGGTAATTGATTATTAGATAACTGTCAACATGTTATATTGGATAAAAAAACGACCCCGCGGCGTGCGCAGGGTCGTGATATGGGAACGTGCGATTATTATTCGGCGTAGCTGTCAATCCAGCCCGCGATGTCGTTCATCACCTGCTCGGGGATGGGCGTGCGCTGGGCATATTCCACGCTGACCAGCTGGCTGAAGGGCACGGGCTCGCCCTGATAGGCACCAAACAGGTGATTGAGGCCGGGGTAGGCGATGAAGGTCGCGTCCGGGTGGTCCTTCAACTGCTCCTGCCAGAGGTTGTAGTCGGTCATGGAGACCTGGCGGTCATTTTCGCCATGCAGTGCCAGCAAGGGCTTGCCATCCGCCATGTGCAGCTGGGCTGCGTCCACGCCCTCCAGGTCGCGCAGGTACCAGCTGCTCAGGCCCATCACGGTGGTGGTGAGGGCCTCCTCATCGGTCATGTCGGCCAGGCGCTTGCCCTTCTCGGTCTCCGCGGCCACAAAGGCACGGATGTCTGCCGCCTGTTTCTGATCGCCGCCATCCTCCAGTTCCTGCGCCATGGTCAGGTTTTGCTCGGCGCTCAGCTCCCACAGCTTGCGGGGCGTGCCGCCCAGCAGCACATAGCCGGCCGGGTCACCGCCCGCATGGCCGATGGCGGCGGCCAACATGCCGCCCAGGCTGTGCCCCAGCAAAAAGACGGGCTTGCCGTCAAGCGCCGGTTGCGCCTTGAGCAGATTGAGCGCCGCCACGGCGTCCTCCACGGTCTCTTCCTTGGCGGTGATTTTGGCCGCATCCGGGCTTTGGGCGATGCGCGCGCCATAGGTGAAGGTACGCTTGTCATAGCGCAGCACGGCGATGCCCCGCTGCGCCAGGCCCCAGGCTAAGTCGCGGAAGGGCGCGTTGGCGGCCACCGACTCATCCCGGTCGGATGGGCCGCTGCCCTGTACCAGCACCAGCCCGGCGGTCATCGGGCCCTGCTTGGGCGTGGTCATCAGGCCGGACAGGGGATAGCCCGTGCCCGCGTCCACGGTGAGGGGTGTTTCCCGCACGGTGTCGGGCATGGTTTCGGGCGGGGTGACCGCGCCCGGCGTGAAGAACAGGCCGATGATGCGATCCTGCGCGTCAAACACCGCGCGCTGCACCAGCGTCATGTTGGCAAAGCGCAGCGTCATCTCCAGCGTCTCGTAGCCGTTCTGGATGATGCTGCGGTATACCCCCTCGCCCAGGTATTCCCCGCCCAGCTGGGATACCTGCTGCCAGATGGCGGGCACCTGGCCCTTGAGCGCGGCGCTGGTGGTTTCATCCATCATGGCCAGCACCTTGTCCTCCTCGCCCTCGCGGATATGGCCCAGCAGCTGGAGGGACAGGCCGTACAGTTGCTCCGTGCGGTCGGGCGCTATCTGCGCCGATGCCGGCAGCATGGGCAGCAGCAGGAAGGTGAGCAGCAGGCAAAGCATTCGGCGGGTTTTCGTCATGGGGGCCTCCTTCTATGGGTTGCTATTTATTTCAGTTGGATGGCATTCAGCGGCACGCAGCCGCGCAGCAGGCCTTGGGCGGTATTGGCTTCCACATAGGCCCAGTCCCGGTTGTTGTTCATGGGGAACAGGTAGGTCACCTGGTCGCCCTGTCGCAGCTGGGCCAGCGGCGCGCCAGCACCCACCGGGTCATCGGTGATGGGGGCGTTCTGGGTTAACACGGCGTTGGTTGGGGCATAGGCGGGGAAGGTGCCGTACACCGTGTCCTTGATGCCGCTGGCCTCGGTATAGCCCACGCGCGCAGCGCCGTTGTTGGTGCGGTAGAGCACCAGCACCCAGCCATTCTCCGTGCCGCCCACATACACCGTGCCGTTGGTGCTGGTGATGGCCTTGCCGTTGGCGCCGCGCAGGTAATGCTGGCCGGGGCCGCTGTATACCGGCAGGCGCTGGTTGGGGGTGAACAGGTACTCTTCAAACGGCCAGGGGATGTTGAGCAGGTCGGGGTCCAGGCCGGGCAGCGTCTTGCCGCCGGGGTTCTTGGTGCCCTGGTCGCGCATCTGCTGGCGCACCTGCTTGACCAGCTGCTCGTTCTTCCACTCGAGGGTGCTCAACCGGTTGTAGCACTCGGCCTTGGTCAGCTTCGGGTTCATGCGGTACCAGCTCTGGCTGTTGAACCACGGGGCGAACCGTCCGTCCGGGTCAAAGGGGAAGCCGTGGCGCGCGAAGATTTCGTTGAGGATGTAGGCCAGGGCATCATACTGCCATGCCCATAGCTCCGCCTCCGTGAGCAGCCGTGTGTCGCTGTCGGGGATGATGTACAGGTTGGCCGCCCGCGCCGGGGCGGGGCCCAAGCCCAGCAGCAACGCGCACAGCACCAGAAGGGCCAGCAACCGCTTCATCCGATGTTCCTCCTCCCATGGGGCAGATCATGTGTAACACTCCGATTGTTGACAGTATAACAAGGATGGGCCCATGTAACAAGCGGTTCCCGCGTCAAACGGGTGCGCGGACGGCGATGTTGGCCAGCCTCTCGGGCAGAAAGTAGCGGGAATATTGCCCCATGAAAAAGCCCGGAAGCGCATGCTTTCCGGGCTTAGGCAGTCGGTATCTTATTTGGCGTACTCCACGCTGCGCGTCTCGCGGATGACGTTCACGCGGATTTGCCCGGGGAACTCCATCTCCTTCTCGATGCGCTTGGCCACTTCCTTGGCCAGGATGCGGGTGCCGTCGTCGTTCACGTCGTCGGGCTTGACCAGAATACGCACCTCGCGGCCGGACTGGATGGCGTAGGTCTTTTCCACGCCCTGGAAAGAATTGGCAATCTCCTCCAGCTTGGTCAGGCGCTTGATGTAGTTCTCCAGCGATTCGCGGCGGGCGCCGGGGCGCGCGGCGCTGATGGCGTCGGCAGCCTGCACCAGCACGGCCTCCACGGTGGTCGGGTCCACATCGTTGTGGTGGGCCAGAATCGCGTGGATGACGTCGGGATGCTCGCGGTACTTGCGGGCCAGCTCCGCGCCCAGGGAGACGTGGGTGCCTTCCTGCTCATGGTCAACGGCCTTGCCCAGGTCATGCAGCAGGCCGGCCCGTTTGGCAATCTGCACATCGGCGCCCACTTCGGCGGCCATGAGGCCGGCCAGGTGGCTTACCTCGATGGAGTGCTTGAGCACATTCTGCCCATAGCTGGTGCGGTATTTCATGCGGCCCAGCAGGCGCACAATTTCGGGGTGCAGGCCGTGCTGGCCGGTCTCAAAGACGGCCTGTTCGCCGGCTTCCTTGACGGCCTCTTCCACGTCGCGCTTGGCCTTCTCCACCATCTCCTCAATGCGGGCGGGGTGGATGCGGCCGTCCTGCAGCAGCTTTTCAATGGCCAGGCGGGCGGTCTCGCGGCGGATGGGGTCAAAGGCCGATACGATGATGGCCTCGGGGGTGTCGTCGATGATGAGGTCAACGCCGGTGGCTGTCTCCAGCGCGCGGATGTTGCGGCCCTCACGGCCGATGATGCGGCCCTTCATATCGTCGTTGGGCAGGCTGATGACCGACACGGTGCTCTCGGCCACATGGTCGCTGGCACAGCGCTGGATGGCGGAGGCGATGATGTTGCGGGCCTTCTTGTCGCCCTCCTCGCGGGCCTTGAGCTCGATGTCGCGCACAAAGGCGGCGGCGTCATGGTAGGCTTCCTTCTGCACGCGGCTGATGATGATTTGGGTGGCCTCGTCGGCGGTGATGCCCGCGATGCGCTCCAGCTCCGTGCTCTGCATGCTTTTGAGGCGCTCGGCCTCGTCCAGCGCGGCCTGTATCTCTTCGGACTTCTGGTTGATGCGCTCCTCGCGCTTTTCCAGGTTGTCCAGCTTCTTGTCCAGGGTTTCCTCGCGCTGGGCCACGCGGCGCTCGCTGCGCTGCTGCTCGGCCCGGCGGTCATGGATTTCGCGGTCCAGGTCGGTTTTGAGGCGAAGCACCTCTTCCTTGGCTTCCAGGATTTTTTCTTTTCGTTGTTCTTCGGCTTTGCGGGTCGCGTCGTTGAGCAGGTCTGTGGCATACTGTTCGGCACGCCCGATTTTTTGTTCGGTCACTTGCTTGCGGTACATAAAGCCGGCGCCCGCGCCCACAGCACAGGTGGCCAGCGCAATCAGGATGACGGCGATAACTGGCATACGTTCCTCCTTTTCGGCAGATTTTTCTATCCGGGTCTTATTGATTTGATCATTCGTCCAACGCAAAAAGCCGCACGGAGCATTCCATACGGCCGCCTGCTGATTATCAACACGAAAAAGCTAACGTTCAGACAGTCCCTTGGGTGTCGTAGCAAACTGTATGAGGAAAGGCGCTGCGTGCGCAGCCAACCCATAAAGCCTGGTAGTGTATCAAAACAGCAAGCACACCCAACCACCGGTCGGATGCCTGCCGGACACGTTCATTCTAAAGGACGAACTCAACAAATGTCAAGTGACAAATTTGGCGCTTCTGTACAGGTCGTGCCGTTTGATATAGTCGGCCACCGGAGCGGGCACCAGGTGGTCAATGGGCTGCCCCTGCGCCACGGCTTCCCGCACCATGCTGGAGGAAATGGTGAGGCCCATGGTGCTCAGCAGGCGGCTTTCCAGACCGTAGTCGGTCAGCATGCGGTCTTGCAGGCGGGCCACTTCCGCGCGGTCATCGCCCGGGCGCAGCACCACGGCCATGCGGCACAGTTTGGCCACCCGCTCGGCCGTGCGCCAGGTGGGGAACTGCGCCAGCGTGTCCGAGCCCACCAGGTACACCAGGTCCTGCTCGCCCATGGTCTGAAGGGCCAGCAGCGTATCCACGGTGTAGGTGCGGCCGGGGCGGCGCAGCTCCATGTCCGATATCAAAAAGCGCGGCTCCCCCTCGCAGGCCAGCTGGGCCATGCGCAGGCGGTCCTGCTTGCTCACGTTGGGCTGCTTGTGGGGCGGGTCGCCATCAGGCAAAAACAGGACGCGGTTCAGTGCCAGCTCGTCCAGCGCGGCGCGGGCTATCACCAGGTGCCCCAGGTGGATGGGGTCGAATGTGCCGCCCAGTATGCCCAGCGTCATGAGGGGCCTCCCTGGGGGATGTAGCGGATGGGCTCCGCCTCCCGGATGGGCACAAATTGCCGGTGGTGGATGAGGTACAGGCACCCCTCGCGCACGGGGATGCCCGTGATGTCGCGCAGCGCGCGCATGTACCAGCGCAGCTGGTCGCGATAGCGCAGGGCCAGCTGCGCGGGGTCGGCGCGGTCGGTCTTGTAGTCGATGACCACCCAGGCCCCATCCTCCATAAAGCAGCAGTCCAGCACGCCCTGCAGAATCATGCGCTCCTCCGCCATCAGGGAGAAGGGCCACTCCCGCTCCACCTGGGTGGCGGCCAGCAGGCGCTGGCCCATGGCGCTGCCGTAGAAGGCGCTTAGGGCGGCCACATCCACGGCCTCCCGCTCCTTGGGCAGCAGCACACCGGCCTGCTCCATGCGCGCCAGCTCCCGCACCAGGGCATCATATAGCGCTTGGCCGTGTTGGGCGCGCAAATTGTCCAGCGCCAGGCCGCCCATGGCCCGGTGGGTGGCCACACCCCGCTGCACGCCCAGCGCGCGGCGGGCACGCAGCTCGTCAAAGTCGGGCAGCGGCCGGGGCCCCTGCTCCAGCGGCAGGCGCTTGACGGGCGCGGTTTCCTCGATGGGGTCGGGCGAGCGCTGCACCAGCTGCGTGACCGACAGCTTGAGCGGGTGGCCGGGGAAGGCGGGCAGCGGCGCCAGCATCTCGCGGATGCGGTCGCTGGGCTGCTGCTGCGACAGGCGCACGTCGGGCTGCTGCCCCTCCTGCGTGCCCGCGCCCAAGGTAGCCGCGCTGCGGTAGCTCACCTGCCAGCGACTGCCGTTGGGGGTGGTCCACAGGGCGTCCAGCCCGCTTTCCAGTGCCGGCCACAGGCTGCCTCCCACCCACTCCAGCATGCTGTTGGCGTGAGCTGCGTCCTCGGCATTGGCCGCCATGGCCCAGCGCTTGCGCTCGCTGTCGGGCCGTCCGGGGGCGGAGAGCATTACCAGCCGCTCCCGCGCGCGGGTCATGGCCACGTACAGCAGCCGCGCCTCCTCGCTGCGGGTCTCCTGATCCATTTTCATCAAAATGCTGCGCCCTGCCAACGTGTGGTAGGTCATGCTCTGCGCCCGGTCAATCAGCTTGAGCGCCGGGCCCAGCTCCGCGTCCATCAGCAGCAGCTCGCCCTGGCTGCCCAGGCGGAAGCGCCGCGCCAGGTCGGGCAGAAACACCACCGGGAACTCCAGCCCCTTGGATTTGTGGATGGTCATGATGCGCACCACATCCTCGCTGGCGCCCAGGGTGGCCGCGGCGCGGGTGGTATCCTGCTTGCGCGCCTGGGTGACACGGCTCAAAAAGCCGTGCAGTGTCTGCGGTTCGGGGTTGGGCCCGGCACGCTCGCACAGCAGGCGCAGGTTGGCGCGGCGCAGCTCGCCCTGGGGCTTGGCCCCGGCGCGGGCGTAGATGCCCGTCTCCCGCAGCAGGCCGCGGATAAAGCCCTCCAGCGGCATGTTTTCACACAAAAACCGCCAGCGCTCAAGCGTCTGCGCGGCGTGGGCCACGCGCGGGTCGCTGTCCGCCAGCGCGAAAAAGGCTTGGTGATAGGGCACGCGGCGGTCGGGGTGCGATGTGCGCACCCGCGCCAGCTCCTCCGGCGAAAACTCAAAGGGCGGGGCGGCCAGCACGCCCAGCAGGCGCTCGTCATCCAGCGGGTTATCCAGCACGTGCAGCAGGTTGAGGGCGTCCACCACCTCAATCACGTCAAAGAATTGGTTGTCCGCATCCGAATACACCGGGATGCCGCGCGCGCGCAACACCTGGGCCATGCGCTCTGCCCGGCCGGAGGCGCTGCGCAGCAAAATGACCATATCCCGCCAGGTCAGCGCCCGCTGGGTATCGCCCTCTTGGATTTTGGTGCCGCGCAGGGCGGCCATGCGCTCGGCAATCAGCACGGCCTCGCGCTCGGTGCCGCCCAGCTGCTCGCCTTCCTCGTCCTGCTCCTCATCCTCGCCGGGGGGCAGTATCAGGTGCAGCTCCACCGCCGGGTCCTGTTGGCTGTGCGCGCCGGGGTACAGCTGCGCCTCGGCGTCGTAGTCAATCTCCAGCCCGCCGCCGCGCAGCGTGTGCTCAAACACATGGTTGACCGCCTGCAGAATATTGTCCCGCGAGCGGAAGTTCTGGCTTAGGGTGATGACGCGCTCGGGCGCGTCGGGCGCCGGGTCAAAGGCGCTGTACTTGCGCAGGAACAGGCTGGGGTCGGCCAGGCGGAAACGGTAGATGCTCTGCTTTACGTCGCCCACCATGAACAGCGTGGCGTGGTCGCCGTGCAGGCGGCGGATGATGGCCTCCTGTATGCGGGAGATATCCTGATACTCGTCCACAAACAGCGCGTCGTACTGCTGGTGCACCTGATAGCGCACCTGCGGGTCATCCAGGCAGGCCAGGGCCAGCTGCTCCAGGTCCGGGTAGTCCCACAGCTGGCGTTCGGCCTTGTACTCGCCGTACAGCGCGTGCACCCGACGGGTCAGCGCCGCCAGCGCCCGCAGGGCGGGCAGCGTGTAGGCGATGTCGCCCAGCGCCTTTTCAAGCGCCTCCTCCCCCCGGGGCAGCGCGTCAAAGGCCGCCTTCAGGTGGTCCTTGAGCGCATCGCGCATCGCCTTGAACTGCTCGCGCAGCGCCGGGTCCTCCTGCTCGGGGGCCTTGGCGGTGGACAGCCGGGTCACCTGGGGCGACCATTCCGCCGGCAGGCTGCCCTTTTGCGCCAGATGCTCCGCCACGGCCAGCGCGGCCTCCAGGTCGGCCTGGGCGTTGCGCAGGTAGCGCGCAGGGCCGTCCGGCCGCTCGGCCAGGGCGATACACTGCCGGGCCAGGCTGGCCGCGGCTTTGGCCTCGCCGATGGCGGCCCGCAGGGCATAGCGGTACCAGGGCTGTTGCGCGGGAGGCTCCTCCGCCATGCGCGCCAGGTGGGCGTCTATCCAGGTCCAGGGCGCCTCCTGTGCCCGCAGAAAGCCGTACAGGCGGCGCAGCATGTCGTCTATCTGCGTATCCTTATACTGGTCAATCAGCTGCTGGCCGTCCGCGTCCGGGGTCTCGTACAGCAGCTCCATCTCCTCCTGCACGGCGCGGTCCAACAGGCCCTTGAGCAGCCCCTCATCGCCCACGCGGCCCATGGGGTCGGCATCCACGGCCTGAAAGTGCTGTTTGATGATTTTGATGCAGAATTGGTGCAGCGTGCTGATGTCGGCGCTGCCCAGCAGGTCGCGCTGCTTTTTGAGGGCGCGGTTCTGGCGCGCCTCGCGCGTCAGCGATTTTTGCAGCCGCTCGCGCATCTCGCTGGCGGCGGCGCGGGTAAAGGTGACCACCAGCATGCGGTCGATGGTGGCGCCCGCGCGCAGCAGGCTCATCACCCGCTCGATCAGCACGGTGGTCTTGCCCGAGCCCGCCGCGGCGCTTACCAAAATGCTGCGGTTGCGCGCCTCAATGGCATCCAGCTGTTTGGGTGTCCAGTCAGGCATCGTGATCCTCCTGCGGCATGGCCACCAGGCGGTAGAGGTAGCCGTCCAGGTTGGTGCGCTGGGTTACCCGCAGCTGCCCGATGCCCAATTGCGCCATCACCTCGCGCAGTATCACCAGCCCGGTGGGCAAAATGTGCACCCGCGTGGGCGGCATGCCCGCCAGGCGCGCGCGCTCCTCCGGGGTCATTGCGGCCAGGCGCGTCAGCCAGCCCTGCACATCCTCCAGCGTCAGCGGGTGATCCTCCGGGGCCAATTTGTCGTAGGGGCGCTTGACCATCATGTTGGCCAGCGTGTTGCCCGTGCCGCCCACCAGCGTCCAGCCCCGCGGGGCCGGCACGCCTTCGCGCAGGCCGTCCGTCACCACTTGGCGCGCGATGGCGCGGGCGGCGGCCAGGCCCTGCTCGCCGTCCACCGGCTGGCGCTGCAACAGGCGGCTCGCGCCCAGCTGCATGCTGCGCGCGTAGCGCAGGCCGTGCAGGCAGTCGCCCACCGCCACCTCGGTGGACCCTCCGCCGATGTCAATCATCCCCTGCAGGCCCTCCTGGGGCGGCACGCAGCACGCGCCCAGGAAGCTCAGCTGCGCCTCCTCGTCACCCGAAATGATGCGGTTGACCAATATGGGTGCCAGCGCCGCGATATAAAAATCCAGCTCCGTGCGGTTGTGCGCGTCGCGCATGGCGCTGGTGGCAATCAGGCGGATTTCCTGCGCGCCCGCCTGGCGCGCCTCGTAGTGCAGCTTGCTCACCGCGCGGGCAGTGCGGTCCATGCCCGCCTCGCTGAAGCGCTTTTTATCATCCAGCGACAAAAAAAGCGCCGTCTCCTCCCGCCCGCGTACGGGCTGGGAGAGGGCGGCATCCAGGTTGGCCGTCAGCATCCTGACCGAGTTAGAGCCAATGGCAATCACGCCCATGCGTTTGATGCTCATGGTGTGAAGGGCGCGCGGCTGGGCGGTGTCTCGGTGCCCCAAAGCACCTCGGGGTTGGTCACCACAAAGCGGATTTCGCCCGGCGCCAGGTAGCCGTATTGGGTGCGCGCCTCGTTGGCGATGAAGTCATCGGTGGCGGCCAGCTCCAGCTTGCTCGCCAGGTCGGACACCTCCTTTTGCTTCATGCTCACCAGGTAGCTGCCCTCCTCCACCATGCCGCGCAGCTGCTCAATGCCGCGGTTCAGGTTGTTGTTGATTACGCTGAACACGGCCACCACGATGATCATGGCGGTGACGACGACGATGCCGGGCACCTGTTTGTAACGCAGCTTGTAAAGCTGACGGCGTTTGCGGGGCATGGGGACCTCCCGTGAGCAATCTGATGTCTTGATGTGATTATACCATATCGCACGGACGGGGGAATACGCAAGCGGCTTGCGCAGTTCAATTCCTGTTTGACGGGGCTTTGTAATCTTTGTATACTGCGTTTTGAAAACCGCGCAACATATGAGAGTAGAGCAGCGATATGTATAATACAGTCGATAAACCATGCGTTGTGGTGACCGGCCCCGCCCACGGCATCGGCCGGGCGATTGCTGAGGCGTTTTCCGCCGAAGGCTGGTTGGTGGCGGGCATTGATACGCAGGAGTCGGACGCGCCGTGTGATTTCTTCATGCGGGGCGATATTGGCGCCCCGGCCGTGCTGGAGCAGTTCGCTGCAGAGGTTGTCGCGCGCTATGGCACCGTGCACGCGCTGGTGAACAACGCCATGCGGACGCGGGGCGGCCTGCCGGACTGCGGGTGGGAGGATTTTATCCAGGCGCAGCGGGTGGGCGTGGCGGCGCCCTACTACCTCACCCGGCTGCTCGCGCCGCACTTCGCGCCGGGGGCCAGCGTGGTCAACATCACCTCCACCCGGGCCATCCAATCCCAGGCGGGCACGGAGAGCTACAGCGCCGCCAAGGGCGGCTTGACGGCGCTGACCCACGCGCTGGCGGTATCCCTGCGGGGCCGGGCGCGGGTAAACGCCATCGCCCCCGGCTGGATTGACACCACGGGTGAAACCTTTACAGGCCCGGATGCTACCCAGCACCCGGCGGGCCGCGTGGGCAAACCCTCGGATATCGCCCAGGCGGCGCTGTACCTGTGCTCGCCCGCCGCCTCCTTCATCACCGGGCAGACGCTGGTGGTGGATGGCGGCATGAGCCGGTTGATGGTATATCACGGGGATGAGGGATGGACATACAATCAAGGCAATCGCTGACGGCGATTGCCTTGGTGGGTCAAAACTGCGCCATTGACTTCGTTTTGACCTGGGGGTGCAGTTTTCGCTGCGCTGTCGCGCGGCCGCGAAAACTGAGCGGTAGGCATTTCACTCGCTACAGGGCAAGCGCTGGCTCGTGAAATGCCTGCGTTTCCGGCGTACATGCCGCCGGAAACGATTTCAGTTGGAGGGCGTTCCCTCCAACACCACCCCCAATCGCCTGATTGCACAGACTACTCAATTGCATCACAACCGGCACAACAGGGGTTGACTTTTCAAAAGGAGATTTCGCCATGCTGATTCTTTCCTGCAATGTGGGCAGCACTTCGCTCAAATACCGGCTCTACCGCCTGGGGGACCGGGAGGAGGAGCTGGCCTTGGGTCACTTTGAGGGCGTGGGGCGCGAGCGGGGCAGCAGCGGACACCGCGCGGCCGGCGGCGCGCAGGCGGCAAGCGATGCCGCGGCGCCGGACTACGCCACCGCCATCGGCCAGATGCTGGATTTTCTGGCCAAATCGGGCGCGCTGCCCCCGGGCGTGATGCCTGACTGTGTGGCCTTCAAGGTGGTGGCGGCGCTGGGCTATACCGGCGTGCAGCGCCTCACCGAGGAGGTGCTGGGCGGCATGGAGGCCCTGTATGCCCTGCTGCCCGCGCACAACCCGCCCTATGTGGCGGCCATCCGGCAATTTGCGCAGGTGATGCCCGGCGTGCCGCTGGTGGGCAGCTTTGAGACGGGCTTTTTCCAGCAGATGCCGCCGGAGGCGTATTTGTATCCCCTGCCGGCCGAGTTGAGCGCCCATGGCTTGCGCCGCTGCGGCGCGCATGGCGCGTCCCACGAGTATGTGTCGGGTTGGGTGGCCGCGCGGGAGGGGCGGGACGACCTGCGGCTGGTCAGCTGCCACCTGGGCGGCTCGTCCTCCATGGCGGCGGTGCGCGATGGCCGGGGTGTGGATACCACCATCGGCCTGTCCATGCAGACGGGCCTGCCCCACAACAACCGCATCGGCGACATTGACCCCTACATCACCTTCTACCTGCACGAAAGCCTGGGCTATAGCCTGGACACCATCAAGGATATCTATGCCAGGCAGAGTGGCCTGCTGGGGCTGTCGGGCGGGGTGTCGGCGGATATGCGGGAGATTGCCGCAGCGGCCCAGGGCGGCAACCGCCAGGCGGCCATCGCCATCGACGCCTTTTGCTATCAAATCAAGAAACACATCGGCGCCTTCGCGGCGGCGTTGGGCGGGCTGGACGCCGTGGCCTTTACCGGCGGCATCGGCCAGCGCAGTGCCGTGGTGCGCGAAAAGGCGCTGCATGGGCTGGATTTCCTGGGCATCCGTCTGGATGCCGCAAAAAACGCGGATTCCCCGCAGGACAGCCTGATATCGGCCGCGGATTCGCCCGTGCGCGTGTACATCGTGGCCACCAACGAGGAGATCGTCATCGCCCGCAAAGCAAAGCGACTGCTGGAGGACGAAATGGGGTATACTATTGGCGGCAGCGAACACGCTGACCAAGCCTGAAAGGAAATGGACATGGAACGAAAAATCATCAAAACTGTGCAGGGCGTGGCCGCCATCGACGGCGCGGGCGTACGCCTGACGCGCGTGCTGGGCCGCAATGACGTGGAGGCGTTTGACCCCTTCCTGATGCTGGACAGCTTTGACTCCCGCAATCCGGATGACTATGTGCGCGGCTTCCCCATGCACCCCCATCGCGGCATTGAGACCATCACCTACCTCATCGAGGGGCGCATCGACCACGAGGACAGCCTGGGCAACAAGGGCACCATTGCCTCCGGCCAGGCCCAGTGGATGACGGCCGGCGGCGGCATCCTGCACCAGGAGATGCCCAAGGAGACCCCGCGCATGCTGGGCTTCCAGCTGTGGCTCAACCTGCCCAGCCACGATAAAATGACTCCGCCGCAGTACTACGACATCACGCAGGAGATGATTCCCGCCGTGCAGGAGGGTGAGGCCACCGTGCGCGTCATCTCGGGCGAGTACAAGGGAAGCCGCGGCGCCGAGCCGCGCCATGTGCAGGCCACCCTGTATGATATTTCCCTGCCTGCGGGCAGCACCATCGAGCTGGAAAGCGACCCGGCGGAGAATGTCTTTGTGTTCACCATTCTGGGTGAGGCGCTGGTGGATGGCCGCCAGGTGCCCGAAAAGACCGCTGTGCTGTTTGGCGAGGGCAACAAGGTCACCCTGCAGGCCACCCAGGGCGCGGACGCGCGGGTGATTTACTACGCGGCCAAGCCGCTGCGCGAGCCCATCTCCTGGGGCGGCCCCATCGTGATGAACACGCGGGAGGAGCTCAACCGCGCCTTTGATGATTTGAACAGGGGCACCTTTTTGCAGCACTGATGCACACACCGGCCGCACCATCGCGTGCGGCCGGATTTTTGTATCCAAAGGACGAATAATGAGCAGCAATATGAACAATCGGGAAGGCCGCGGGAACAGCCATGGCGGCCTTTAACTGGCGCAGCGTGCCCCATGAGGGGGTTGACTATAGCGTCTATTCGCTGACGGAGGACCCGGCGGCGCCGCTGATCTGCGTGCTGGCGGAGGAGGCAACCGGCGAGATTCTGGCCCGCGCGCTGGCCGAAACCAACATCCACCTGGCCATGATTGGCGGCACGGATTGGTACCGCGATTTGACGCCCTGGCCCGCGCCCAGCCCCTTTGCCGGGGAGGACGGCTATCCCGGCGGGGCGGATGCCTATCTGACCCGGCTCACCCAGGGGATTGTGCCAGCCATCGAGCAGGCGCTGGATTTGACCCCAGCCTGGCGCGGGCTGTGCGGGTATTCGCTGGCCGGGCTGTTTGCCCTGTACGCGCCCTACCATACGGATTCTTTTTTGCGCATCGGCTCGGTTAGCGGCTCGTTGTGGTATGATGACTTTGTTGAGTATGTGCAGCGAGAGCCATTGATGGCGCTGCCGGTGAAGGCCTATTTCTCGCTGGGCGAGCAGGAGGGGGCCGGGCGTAACCCGGTCATCAGCCAGGTGGAGGCGCGCTCGCAGGCCGCCGAGCAGCATCTGCGTCACCTGGGCACGCAGACGCTGTTTGAGCTGAACCCCGGCAACCATTTTGTGGACATTGTACCGCGCATGGAAAAGGCGCTGCGCTGGCTTGTTTTATAACATTTGAAAGTGGGGGCATACAACATGGTGTTCATTGGTCTGGATGTACATAGCGGGCAGCATCGCTGCGTGGTGGTGAAGGACGGCCGGATTGCCGATATACAGGATGTGGCCGTGCCGCAGGCGGGGGAGGAAACCATCTACCTCAGCCGCGGTTTTATCGACGCTCAGGTCAATGGCTACCGCGGCGTGGATTACAGCGGAAAAAGCCTGACTGTGGAAGAAATCCGCTCGCTGGTGGACTGGCTGGCCGAAAGCGGCACCCTGCGGCATGTGCCAACACTGATTACCGGCGGCTATGAGCAGACGCGGGACAACCTGGCGCTCATCCGTGACGCGCTGGCCGAGGATGCGCACCTGCGTGCCGCCATCCCCGGCGTGCATCTGGAGGGGCCCTATATCTCTGAAATGGACGGCGCGCGCGGCGCGCACGATGCCAAGTATGTGCGCGATCCGGATATTGAGGAGCTCAAGCGCTGGCAGGAGGCTGCGGGCGGCCTGGTAAAGATGGTGACCGTGGCGCCCGAGCGGGCGGGGGCCGTGCCCTTCATCCGCCAGGCGGTCGATATGGGTATCCGGGTATCGCTGGGGCATTGCCTGCCGACGGACGAGCAGCTGCGCGCCGCGGTGGACGCGGGTGCCACCATGAGCACCCACTTGGGCAACGGCAGCCCCGGCATGCTGCCCCGGCTGAAGAATCACCTGTGGGCACAGATGGCAGAGGACAGGCTGTGGGCCGGGCTGATAGCCGACGGATTCCATCTGCCCGCACCTGCGCTGACATCCATCACCCGGGCCAAGGGGCTGGAGCGTGTTGTATTGATAAGTGATGTTGGCTCTTTGGGCGGTCTGGCGCCCGGCCAGTACCACTGGGGAGACATCGCGGTGGAAGTACATTCCGATGGCCACCTGGGCTTGGCGGGCACGGAATATTTGGCAGGAGCCGGGCACCTGCTGGACACCTGCCTTTCGTTCTTCTGCCGCGCGACGGGCAGCACCATCGCCCAGGCGGTGACGCTGGTCACCGACCATCCGGCCAAAGCCCTCCACCTGGATGTACCCACCGGCCCCTGGCGCGTGGGCGAGCCCGCGGACATCGTGCGCTTTACCGAAGGCGAGGACAGGCTGCGGGTGTTGGGGACGGCGTTGGGGATGAATAACAAAACCTTTGGTTGAAGGAAATTGAAAATTCATGTAGGATACGCCATGCCAACATAAAAGATTGGAGAGGTGACATGGCACTGCATCAGATGGATACTCAAACCGCAAAGAGCAAAAGAATCGCAAAAAAAACGATTGCTTGGGTTCTTGTAGGATTGTTTGTTGCGACGCTTATCCCTTTGCTCGCTGCGTCTTTCTATAGTCGGCCAATGGCTGATGATTATAGTTATGGCAAAGCTGCGGCTCGTGTATGGCGAGATACGCACTCCATTGCAGCCGTCATTTCGAGCGCTGCCGACTTGGTGAGCCAAAGTTATTACGATTGGCAGGGCACCTATGCGGCGGTCTTCATGTTCTCATTTCAGCCAGGCATTTTCTCAGAGAAAATTTACTACCTGTCAACTTTTCTACTTTTGGGCAGCCTGATTCTGTCTACCGGTTTTCTTTTGTATACGGTGCTTGTTACCCGTATGAAGGAGGACCGCTGGACCTGGATGATCATCACCAGTTTGGTGTTAATGCTGACAATACAGTTTGTGCCTTCCGGCGCGCAGGCGTTCTATTGGTATAATGGTGCTATATTCTATACGTTCTTTTATAGCATGATGTTGTTGCTGGTAGGGTTGCTGTTGCGGGCGCAGTTGGTGGCGGGGTGGAAGCTTGGACTGTTGACAACTGGCGCGGCTTTGCTTTCCATTGCCATAGGCGGCGGCAATTACCTGACAGCTTTGGGAACAATCCTAATTGTTGTTCTGTTCTGTGCGTACACCTTCATCAAAAAAAGCAGAAACGCATGGGTGAATTATCTCGTACTGGTGCTCTTATTTGCCGGTTTGTTGGTCAGCGCTTTGGCTCCCGGCAACGGCGTGCGGGCCGATGCCTTGGCGCAGGAAGGGATCCCTACGAATTCGATTCCTCGCACGATATTGATAGCGTTTTATCGTTCAGCGATGGAAATCCTTGCGTGGACAAATCTACAAACGCTGGCCGTGTTATTCTTGCTGGCACCCTTGCTGTGGCAAATTGCAAAGCGCTCTGCCTTCTCATTTCGTTATCCGTTGATTGTAGCAGGCATGGCCTATTGCCTCTTTGCTGCGCAGTTTTCTCCCCCAATTATGATGAACTTATATGGGGATGGGCGGCATGTTAACATTCTGTATTACTCTTATGTTCTGATGGTTGTTGGGTTGGCCTGGTACTTCCTGGGCTGGTTGAGTCGCAAGACATTTGCTCGCTTTCCTCAGGGCATTGACAGGATGATTGCCCAGCGTTCACCATATCGCCATGTTCTTATCGGTTTGTGCATTGTGCTCGTTTTGGCGGCCGCTTGGGATGCCAATCAAAAGGGGTGGCTGAGCAAGGCTGCGGCGATGTCCATTGGAAACGGTCAGGCGCAGCAGTTTGCAGCTGAGCGGGACGAGCGCCTGCTTCAATATCTCAATCCGGATGTGCAACATGTCGTGGTCAAGCCCTTGTCCGTACAGCCGGATATTTTCTTTGATACGGATTTGGGTACGCCCGATTGGTGGGTAAACAAAGATGTAGCCATTTTCTACGAGAAACAATCGGTATCGCTGACCGAATAATCTCAGACCTCACTCGTCGCTACGATATAAAATCTCATACCGCGCGTCCTCCACCAGCCCCTGCAGGTCGTCCTGCGTGAGGAGGCGGGCCGCGCCGCCCGCCGGGGTGCCCGTCGTGGGGGCATTGAGCGCCCGCAGCAGCCATCCCTCGGGGAAGCGCAGCAGCCACCCCGCGCCAGCGTACAGCTGATTGCCCAGCGCGTACACGATGACCAGCTCCGCGTCCTCCTGGTAGACGCCGCGATGCAGCTCGGCCACGCGCTCGCTGTTGCGCCGGTATGCTTCCCGCGTGGTCTCGTCGCCCACCCAGCGCAACACCGTGTGTACGCGCAGGCTTTCAAGCCCGACAGGGTCCAGGCGCGCCACCAGCTCTTCAGGAGTGAGGTTTTCTCCGCCGGTCATCTGCAGCTTGCCCTCTACCAGCGTCTTGGGTGTGGGTTCGTCCATCAGGCCGGGCACCAGCAGGGACATAATCAGGCTTTGCACCTGCTGCGCCAGCGCGGCGTCCAACCGCAGGGTCAGGATGGGCGCGTAAGCAGGATAATCGCCGCTGGGGATGTTGTTCTCCGAGAAGGGGATCAGCGTGCGCAGACGCTCTATGAAGGCCGCCATGTCCATGTTGGGCGCCAGTCGGCTGGCTGCGGACAGCACCAGGATGCCGTTCAGGTCCGCCTTGGATAACGCTTGGGCGAAGGCCAGCACCACCTCTTCGGGCTTTTCCTTGTAGGCGAGCGGTGCTACGTCCTCGGCGTTGGCCGCGTAGGGCAAGCCGCCCAGCAGCAGGCAGAGGGTCAGCATCATCGCAAGGGCTCTTTTCATCATCATGTCCTCCATCAGGTCATTTCTTCCCGCACAGTATACCCGGCTTTGCGGCCATGGGATAGGCCGGGGGCGTCCGATGGGGTATAATAGGATACACGAAACAACAGGATGACAGCGGCTTGCCGCAAGGAGGGATAGCATGAAAATTACCAGCATAACCGTGGGCCTGTCGGTGCAGGACTTGGAGCGCTCTGCCCGCTGGTATCAGGAACTGTTTGACATCAAGGAGGCCATTTCGCCCGTGGATGGCGTGCTGGAGATGGAGATTGGGCCGGTCTGGCTGCAACTGTACGAGGGCAAGGGCATCGAATCGGATACGGCGCTGCGCTTTGGCGTGCGCGATATCGAGCGCGCCCACAAGCGGGTGAAAAAGCTGGAGATCCCGGCCGAGGACATCACAGAGGTGCCCGGCGTCATCCGTTACTTCGACCTGCGCGACCCGGACGGCCATGGCTTGAGCTTCTACGAGATGATAGAAAAGTAAGGATTTCGCGCTTTTCGCGGCCGATGTGGAACTTTCCGCATCGGCCGTTCGTCATAGTAGCATCACCTACCGAACCGTAAGGAGGGGAATGCCCATGAAACGAATCATCCAAGGGCTGGCGCTGACGCTGGCCGCACTGCTGGGATTGCAGGGCACCGCGCTGGCCTTCACACCCGCCATCGTGCCGCCGCCGCAGGCATGGCGGGAGCGGTATCAATCCTTCAGCCTGAAGCTAGCGAGCCAATATTTGCAACAGGCCGAACAAGACAACCAGATAGTGTCGCCCATGAGCCTGTATCTGGCACTGGGTATGCTGGCCGAAGGCGCCCGGGGGCAGACATTGACCGACCTGCAAACGCTGCTGGCGGGCGCCGCGGGCAGCCCGTTTGGGCCCGACATGGCCCAGCTGTGGGATAGTGCGTATTTGGACGGAGACATAGCCCGGCTCATCCCGGCCAACTCGTTGTGGATGAACAAAAAATTGCCCCTCAAGGAGGCCTATATTCAGGGCGTCCGCCAGGGGCACCACGCCGAGGTGTTCAGCGAGGATTTTGCCGACAGCGCACTGTCCGAGCGCATCAAGGCGTGGGTCAGCCGGAAGACCGAGGGCCTGATTCAACCGGAGCTTCAGCCCTCGCCCGCGGACATGATGATGCTCATCAACGCGCTATACTTCCAGGACAAGTGGCTCATCCCCTTTGACAAGGCGTACACGCAGGCTGATGTTTTCCACCTTGCGGATGGCGGGGAAAAGCCCAATGTGCCCTACATGCATCGGCTTGACCGGGACACGGACTATGTCCGGGGCGAAGGCTTTCTGCGGGCGGACCTGGCGCTGACGGGCGGCGGCAAAGTCAGCTTGATTTTGCCCGATGAGGGAATCACACCGGCCGAACTGGCGGGCAGCCCGGAGCGTCTGAGTGAGGCGCTGACCGGCGGTACGCGGGAGCAGGGCAATGTGTCCTGGCAGGTACCGCGGGTGGATATCAAAAACAGCATCAACATGAACGACATGCTGACCGCACTGGGGCTGGGTAGCCTGTTCAGCGAGGCCGACCTCTCCGGGATTTCGGATGCCGAAGCCACGGTCAGCCAGGTGCGGCAGGATAACCGCATTTTGCTGGATGAAGTGGAGGTCAAAGCCGCTTCGGTCACGGTGATAGGGGTGGCTATGTCTGCCCCTATGGAGAAGCCCGTGGTGGTAGATATGCACCTTACCCGCCCCTACATGATGGCCATCTACGCCCGGGGCGGCGAGCTGGCCTTCATCGCGGCGGTGAATAACCCATAGCGTCGGAGAGTAAACAGCGGGGGATTGCCGGTTTGCTTGGCATTCCCCCGCTGTTTCATGTCCGGCCATTACGCCTTCACAATTTTGTAGTAGCTGTGCGCTGTCTTCCAATACACCGCGATGTAGAACAGCGCGAAGCCCAGGTAGGCGGCCAGCGTCACCATCGCCAACAGCTTGGTATTGGTCAGCATCATCAGGTTGAGCACCTTGGATGTGATATTAAAGGCAGCTAGCAGGTGCAGCCCCGCCATCAGCAGCGGCAGGAAGAACACCATCAGCACCTGACTTTTGATGGAGGCCTTCACCTCCTCCTTGCTCATGCCCACCTGCTGCATAATCAGGAAGCGCCCCTTGTCCTCATACCCTTCGCTGACCTGCTTGTAATAGATGAGCAGCACCATGGCCATGATGAACACCAGGCCCAGGAACACCGTTACAAACAGCATCCCGCCATACAACGCGTTGAAGTCTGTGCGGTCAACGGCGATGTGGTTTGATATGATGCTGTACCCGCCATCGTTGTTCTCACGCATAAGTTGCGAAGAGCGCTCGCGGATTCCGCGCATCATCTCCTGGGCTGCCTCGGGTGCCAGAAGGCCTGTGTTGAAGGCGAAGTTGATGGACGGATACAGGGGGTTGGCCAGCCGGATGGCCTCGGGGCGCTGCTGATTGATGGCCTGCACGATGGCATCCTTATCCGCGGGGGATAGCACGAGCAACTGATACTCCATGACCATATTGGCCCGGTTGTTCAGCGGTGCGACGGCATCCAGGTATCGGAGGATGCGAATCGTGTGTCCGCCGATGGTGACCGTTTCAGGTAGCCGCTGCTTGGTGGTAAAGGCCAGGGCTTCCCCGGATGCGAGCGATACCTCCTGCTGCGTGGCCGCCGCATAGTCATCCGCCGAAACCAACTCTACCGTCATGCGTGGGGACAGGCCATCCCAGCCATCTTCATCCTCATGGAAGCGGATGGCACCGTTATCAAGGGAGGCCCGGAAGGAGACGCTGGGATAGCGCGCCATATCCTGCACCGAGGCTCCCGCGCGCTGCACCTCCTGGGCAAAAATGGCCTCTATCTTCGCCGCCTGCTCATCTGTGCGCAAGGGGTAGAGGGTCATCATGGCCTCGCGCGGATACCGCTCGCGCAATACATCTTCCCGCCCAGCAAACACGCTGGCTGTTGCTGCCACCATCACCAGCACCATGGTGCTCAGGATACAAATGCTGGCCAGGCCGGCGGCGTTGCGGTTCATGCGGTGGCGCATGCCGGCCACCACGCTGAAGTGCTTGGGCTGGTAGTAGAAGCGCTGGTTGCGCTGCATCATGCGCAGCACGCTGATGCTGCCGGCGATGAACAGGGCATAGGTGGCCACAATCACCAGCACCACCGCGATGAAAAACTGGGGCAGCGCTTTGAGCGCCGACTGTGCCCTGAGCGAGATGCCGTAGCCGCCCAGCAGACACGCGGCACCCACCATGGCCAGCAGCGTGCGGGCGCGGGGCGCCTTTTCGCCCAGGCTCTCGCCGCGCAGCAGTTCCACCGGCCGGGCCAGGTGCACCTGCCGCAGGGTGTTGAGCAGGGTGAGCAGGTGGATGGCGCCAAACACCATGATGGTGGCGGGGATAAAGCCACTGGGGATATCCAGCGAACCGATTTGCTCTATGCCCAGCAACTTCAGCATCAGCAGGTACATCAGCCGGCTGAACAGCGCGCCTAGCAGCATGCCCACACCGGTGGACGCCACGCCCACGAGGATGGTTTCAATGGCCAGCACCCAGCCGATGTGCTTTTTCTCCATGCCCAGGATGTTGAACAGGCCAAACTCCTTGCGCCTGCGCTTGATGAGAAAGCTGTGGGTGTAGAACAGGAAAACAATCGCAAACAGAATCATGACCCACACGCCGAAATTGAGTGCGCCCTGTATGGTGCGGCCGCCGTAGGCATTGTGCAGAGATTGGGTGCCCGCCAGCACGCCCATGATGAAGAAGATGGCGACCATGCCGGTACAGCTCAGCGCGTAGGGCAGGTAGCTCTGGCGGTTGCGGCGGATGTTTTGCAGCGCCAGGTCAGAAAAAAACTTGCCGTTCACTGCGCGTCGCCTCCCGTCATCAGCGCGGCCTGTGCATCGGCTATCTGTTGAAACAGCGAGGCGCGGCTCATGTCCCCCCGGTAAATCTGATGGAAGATTTGGCCATCCTTGATAAACAGTATGCGCTTGGCATGGCTGGCGGCTTTGGTGGAGTGGGTCACCATGAGGATGGTCTGCCCCTGGCGGTTGACCTCCTCAAATATATCCAGCAGCCCATCGGTGGCGCGGGAGTCCAGCGCGCCGGTCGGCTCGTCGGCCAGCAGCAGGCGTGGGCCGGTGATCAGCGCGCGGGCGATGGCGGCGCGTTGTTTTTCACCGCCGGACACCTCGTAGGGATATTTGGCCAGCAGTTGCTCAATGCCCAGGCGCTGGGCCAGCGGCTTGATGCGCAGGGCCATTTCGGTGGGGCCAACATGGCCCGACAGCACCAGCGGGAGGTAGATGTTATCGCGGATGGAGAAGGTGTCCAACAGGTTGAAATCCTGAAAGACAAACCCGAGGTTTTCCCGGCGGAAGGCGGCAAGCTCCTTTTCCGGGATATCCCCCATGGGCTTGCCATCCAATAGCACTTCGCCCGAGGTGGGTTGATCCAGGGCTGCCAGGATGTTCAGCAGCGTGGACTTGCCGGAACCGGACTCGCCCATGATGGCGACGTATTCGCCCTCCTCGACGGAAAAGTTGATATCGCGCAATGCCTCCACCCGGTTGCCGCCAAAGCGTGTGATGTATACCTTCCTGATGTTGTTGACGTCCAATATGGCCATGTGTTCTGGCGCTCCTTTCCCTTGGATGGGCTCAGCATAGCGCAACGCGGCAGCCCTTGCCTTAGCCCAGCCTTACAAAAGGGGTGGGTTGGGTGACAATTTTGTCATATTGGCCGTTATTCAACATCCGCACCTTCGGGCGGGAAGCGAAGCATGGCCTGTGTGCCCTGCCCGGGCTGTGCGTCCAACCGCACACCGATGCCCAGCCGACGGCATACCTCGCGGCATAAAAACAGGCCGATGCCGGTGGACTCCCTGTCTACCCGGCCATTGTAGCCGGTGAAGCCCTGCTCAAATACGCGGGGCAAATCCTGCGGGCTGATGCCGATGCCGGTGTCACTTACCGTCAGGGTGCGCGTATCGGCTGCCCACGCGATGCGCACGCCGCCCTTGGCTGTGTATTTGATTGCGTTGCTCAGCAGTTGCTCCAACGCCAGGCTCAGCCACTTCTCGTCGCTGCGCTGCACCGTTCCCTTGGGGACGTCGATTTGCAGGCTGAGCCCCTTGGCGACAAACATGGCCGCGAATTTGCGCGCCAAGCGGGCACAGACCTCCTGCAGGTCACAGGGGGCGAACACAAAGTCGCTGGCCTGGCTGTCCAGGCGCATATAGTGCAGGGCCATCTCGGCGTACTGTTCAATCTTGAACAGCTCGCCGGACAGCTGGCGGGCCATGCGGTTGTCCTCCTGCGCCAGCAACAGGCGCATGGCGGCAATCGGCGTCTTGATCTGATGGCCCCACAGGGTATAGTAGTCGGTCATTTGGCGGTAGCGCTGGTCATCCGATGTGACGCGCCTGCGGTACAGCGCCTCCATGGCGGTGAGCAGACGGCCTGCGGCCTGCTCACCGGGCTCAATAGGCACAGGCAGGTAAGTCAGCGATTCGGGCAAGCCCTCTTCCAGATGGAGGATCGCCCGGTATCGGGCGCGCGAGCGTAGATAATCCACCACAAATACCAGCGCCAGCGGAAGCAGGCACAGCAGCCCGGCATAGGCCGCGGCATGCCAGGCGACGCGGTATGCCCACAGCACCAGCGCGAAAATCAGCGTGCAGCACAGCAGCAGCACCAGCGCCATCGCCCGGCTGCGCAACCAGAACAGAAAAAGGGGCTTGTCGGTACTTTGCTTGCTCATCCCAGCAGATACCCCTCGCCCTTGCGCGTCTGAATGTAGTCTTGCGCGCCCAGCCCGTCTAACTTGCGCCGCAGGCGCGCCACATTGACGGTGAGGGTGTTCTCATCAATGTAGCTGTCGGTTTCCCACAGGCGGGTCATCAACAGCTCGCGAGAGACCACCTGCCCGCGGTGTTCCATCAGGGTTTGCAGGATGCGGTTTTCATTGCGGGTCAGCGCGGCTTGCTCCCCCGCGTAGTGCGCGGTAGCCTCGGCCGGGTTGTGCAGCAGGCCCCGGTGCTCGTGCACCGGTGTGGCCGGGGCAAATCCGTAGGCACGGCGCAGAAGCGCCTCTACCTTGGCGGCCAACACGCCCAGGTCAAAGGGTTTGGCAATCAGGTCGTCCGCGCCCATGTTCATCGCGGTGACGGCGGTCAAGTTGTCACCGGCCGAAGTGAGAAACAATATCGGCACGGTGGATATCCTGCGAATCTCCCGGCACCAGTGAAACCCACCGTAGCGGGGCAGCTTCAAATCCAGCAGCACCATTTGGGGGTCGAAATCAGCAAAGTCCCGCATCACCTGTTCAAAGTCCGTCACGATGCGGGTCTCATAGCCCCAGCCGCGAAGTGAGTCGGCTACCGCCCCCGCGATGATGGGGTCATCTTCCACAATGAGCAGTCTGTACATGTATATCTCCTTCAAGCGATGGTGTTGCGCAGCGGGGGCAGCCCCTCAATCATCACTTCCATCTCATCCCCCGGTTGCAGCCAGTGGCGCCGGTCCTCCGGATAGCCCTGGATGACGCCCTCGGGTGTGCCGGTGAGTATCACGTCGCCGGGGGACAGCGTGATGGTCTGGGAGATGTAGTGGATGAGCTGCGCGCAGCCGAAAATCATGTCGCCGGTGTTGGCCTGCTGGCGGGGCTGGCCGTTGAGCGTCAGCGAGATGGTCAGGTTGTCCGGGTCGATGCCGTCCAACGTGCGCATCGCAGGCCCCAGCGGGCAGAAACCGTCGGGCGTCTTGCCCAGCAGCCATTGGCTGGAGCGGAACTGCAGGTCTCTGGCCGACAGGTCGTTGGCGCAGGTGATGGCAAACACGTGGTTCAGCGCGTCCCGCTTGGCAATGTGCTTGCCGCTGCGGCCAATGATCAGCGCCAGCTCGGCCTCGTAATCGCATTGATGGGCTGCCGCAGGCAATTGGATAGCTTCCCCATGCGCGGCCAGCGCGTTGGAAAACTTGGAAAACAGCACCGGCTCCTGCGGCAGCGGCAGGCCCACCTCCTCCAGGTGGCGGCGGTAGTTGGTGCCCACGCAAATGATTTTGCCGCCGGCGGGTACGGCGGGCAGCCAGTGCGGGGCGCCGATGGGCGCGCCCGTCAGCGCCCGCTTCACGGTGGCGGCCAATTCATCCCCAAGGTTGATGACCGCCATCAAATCCAGGGCTTGACCATCCCCGCCCAACAGGGGATACCAGGCATTGTGCCCCTGTACACACATCCCCGGCTGTCCCTGAAAATCCAGTCTGCCCAGCAGCATATCGCCTCCTTTGGCCCGCGCTGTGTGAAATCTGCGCGCGGGCGCTTCTTTTGGCCATTTGCGTGTATACTATCACAGAAAGAACGCATTGCAAGGAGGCAACATGTCCCTGACGCTTGAACAAGTCAAACGTAACGAGGAGGTTCGCGCCTATATTCAAAAGGCGGACGAATCCTTGATTGTGCTGGGGTATACGGAGCACAGCTTCGCCCACGTCACCAAGACGGCGGTCACCGCCGCGCGCATCCTGCGCGAGGTGGGCCGCGATGAACACCAGCAGGAGCTGGCCGCCGTGGCCGGCTACATGCACGACATCGGAAACGTGGTCAACCGCAACGGCCACGAGCGCTCGGGCGCGCTGATGGCTTTTGACCTGCTGCGGGAGATGGGCGCGCAGCCCGATGAAATCGCCGCCGTCATCACTGCCATCGGCCACCACGATGAGGGCACAGCCTTCCCGGTCAGCGACATCGCCGCCGCCCTGATTATCGCCGACAAGACCGATGTGCGCCGCAGCCGGGTGAGAAACAAGGACACCATCACCTTTGACATCCACGATCGCGTCAATTACGCGGTAGAGAAAAACGACCTGGTCATCGATGGAGCGGCGGGCGAAATCGCGCTCAAGCTGGTGATTGACACGAAGGTCTGCCCCATCTCCGAGTATTTTGAGATTTTCCTCACCCGCATGCTGCTGTGCCGCAAGGCCGCCGAGCGGCTGATGCTGAGGTTCAGCCTGGAAATCAACGGACAGGTCATGATGTGAGCAGGCTGGCGGCCATCCGGGGAGCGCAGCCTCTTATGCGCTGCCCGCTGTGCCATCAGGGGATGGAGACAGCGGGGCAAAGCCTGCGCTGCGCCAGCGGGCACAACTGGGATATGGCCGCGCGCGGGTATGTCAACTTCATCACCAACCGGCGGGGCGGCGCGCCCTATGACGCCGCCTCCTTCGACCATCGCCGGCGCTTCATGCAGGCAGGGTACTACCGCCATGTAGAGGAGGCGCTGGCACAGGCATTGATTGACGCGCCGCCCGGCCCGGTGGTGGACGCGGGCTGCGGCGAGGGGTGGTTCTCCGCCCGGTTGTCCGAGGCGGCGGACCGGCAGGTGATGGCGCTGGACTATGCCAAGGAGGCGGTGCAGCGGGCAGCCGGGCTAAGTAGGGCGGTGTGCTGGCTGGTGGGCGACATCGCCAACCTGCCGCTGAAGGATTACTGCGCCGCGGCGGTGGTCAACGCCTTCGCGCCGGCCAATTACGCGGAATTTGCCCGTGTGCTGCGCCCGGACGGGCTGTTGGTCAAGGTGATTCCCGGCGTGCGCCACCTGCAGGAACTGCGGCTGGCGGCCCGCGGGCAACTGCCTGAAGGGGAATACTCTGCCCAGCCGGTGGCCGAGCACTTTGCCAGGCACTTCGCGGACATGTCCCGCCGCACCGTCAGCATGACCCTGCCCCTGACGCAGGAGGCGCTGGACGACCTGCTGCGCATGACACCCCTGATGTTTGGGGTCGATTTGGATGCAATCGATCGCTCGCTGCTTTCCGCCATCACCGTCGAGGCTGAGGTGCTGGCGGGGCGGGCATAGGAGGGGGATGATGCAGTGAAAAAATACATGTATCTCATCGTACTATGCTTGATCACCTCCTTGCTTTCCGGCTGCATTGACAGGCCGTCAAAAGAGGAAATTGGCCGACTGGTCCGTGAGAACGAAAAAACGCTGAGAATGTCCATCCAGAACAATGACTATGAGGCGGCCTTGGAGATACCGGGCATCCAGGAAATGAAGCTACGGAAGGGTATTCCGTTTTTCTATTGCGGCGGCGCGGGGTTTGGGCCAAGCACGGCTTACTTTGGGTTCTATTATTCAGAAAATGATCAGAGATTGAATTTCATGCCGGCGTATGAGTTGATGCCATTTGGTGAAGGCTGGGAGGCCAAGCAGGAGCATCCCGGGGATAATCGCTGCTACACAGAACGGATTTTGCCGCAGTTTTTTTACCTTGAAGAATTCTATTAGCAGACAAAGAATGCATTGATTTACCAAATGATACGATAATTCCGGGCAGGAACGAACTTAAAACAAATTGTCAGGAGGGCGTCACCATGATCATCACCTTGAAAAACGACCGGCTGACCGTGCAGATTGACACGCTGGGCGCGGAGCTGCAGTCGATTACCGGCATCGACGGTACGGAGTACCTGTGGGACGGCGACGAAAAGTATTGGGGCAACCGCGCCACCAACCTCTTTCCCTATGTGGGCAGGCTGACCAATCAGACCTATACCGTGGGCGGAAAGGCCTATCAGATGGGCATCCACGGCTTTTTGCGCCATCAGGAGACCGAGCCCAGGGATGTGACCGATACGCATGTGCTGTGTGAGACGCGGGACACGCCGGACACGCTGGCCCAGTACCCCTTTCCCTTCGTGATGGGGGTGGACTATCGCTTGGATGGCGACATGCTGCACATCGCCTACCGCGTACGCAACATGGGGGAGGCCACCATGTACTTTGGTGTGGGCGGGCACCCCGGGTTCCGCGTGCCGCTGGAAAAGGGCTTCCGGTTTGAGGACTATGCCCTGGCCTTTGAGGGGGAAAGCCGGCGCTGGCTGCTGTCGGATAACTATGCCATCACCGGGCAGACCGAGCCTTTCCCCATGTCGGAGGGCGTGCTGCCCCTGCGCCACGCATTGTTTGACCACGATGCCATCATCCTGGAGAACGAGGGCCGCCAGGCCCGGCTGTTCAGCCCCAAGGGGCAGCGCGCCGTCACCCTGCGCCACCCGGATATGCCCTACCTGGGCCTGTGGCACAAGCCGCACAGCGACGCGCCCTATGTATGCCTGGAGCCCTGGCTTAGCCTGCCCGCCCGCGAGGGCGTGGTGGAGGCCTTTGAGACCCAGCCCGGTCTGGTGCACCTGGCCGCCGGCGAGGCATACGAAAATGCCTGGAGCATTCAGTTTGCGTAAGCCATTTCTCTGACCAAAGCCCGCGCACGGAATAAAGTCATATCGCTCACCCCGTCGTCCAAGGCATGGAGGTTTCGTCCAACGTGGAGCACTTTTGAACGAAAAGGCAGTTTTGCATTTGGTCCCTGCTTTGCGTATACTGTTTGTTATCGCATGAACAAACACCCTTTGAGGAACGGGAGGAACACCATGAGAATACTGCTTGGATGTCTTTTGCTGACCGCGTTGCTGGCGTTGCCTGTGCTGTCCCTGGCCGAAGCGCCGTTTGTCACGGGCTTTGTGGAGGGTGAGGCCCTCAAGGAAGGCACGCTGTCCGGTCTGGTGTGGGCGCAGGATGGCATCTCGTTATCACCGGGGGAGACTGAGGGCATCTACACATCGCCCGAGTTGGCGGTGCAGCCCTTTGAGTACGCCATCCTCAGCTGGAACGCGGATACCCCGGCGGGGGCGTCCTTGGAGGCGGAAGCCCGCTTCTGGCATCGGGAGCAAGGGGCGTGGACGCCGTGGCTCAGCTGGGGCACGTGGGATCGTACCCCCAAGCGCACCTCCCGCTCGTCCAGCTATGAGCTGGCTGCCATCAGCTATGACACCGCCTGGGTAACGGGCGATGGCGTGCGCGCGGACAAGCTGCAATTGCGCGTCACCCTGCGGGGTGAAGGGGCGAGGCTGCGCCGCCTTGCCTACACGCTGCATGATACGGGCGTCGCCGAGCGGCCTGTTGACGCGGCGCATCAGGGGGCGGTGACGGACGGGCAGCTGGCCTATGCGCAGGGGATTCGGGAGAGCACCATCGCCTCGGTCATGTGCTCGGCCGTGACCACCTGTACCCAGTTGAATCTGGCGGGCGAGGAGTATTTGCCCGAGGAAATGGCGCTCATGCAGTATGATGCCGCGCTCAACGGCTACGGCAACTGGAGTTTCAACATGGCGCTGGCGGGCGAACTGGGCTATAAGGCCTATGTGACCTATGCCGATGAGGAGGAGCTGCTGCGCCTGCTGGACCAGGGCCGGGCGGTGGGCATGTCGGTGCGGTATTCGGACAAGCCGGATGGCGGGCAGCCCTATTTGGAGGGCGCACCCATGACCACCGACGGGCACTTGATTACCGTGCGCGGCTATGAGGTGGATGGGGACGGGCGTTGGTACCTGGTATCGGACTCCGCGGCGGCCACCGACGAAGCCGCATTCATGCGCTACCGGGGCAGCCAGCTGATGGACGCCTGGACCAGCCGCATCCTGTATGTGGTAGAGCGCAAGGAAGCAAATAGCCAGGCCATTCGGCGCGTACCCGTTGCGCTAAAGGCCACGGACAAGGCGGGCGTATACGCGCTGGCGGACGCACCGGACAAGGCGGTCTTCCTGGGCTTTACCGGCGGCGCGCGTAACAAGCCGGGCGGCGGTTACCTGGCCTATCAGCTGGATGGGCAGCCCGGCACGCGCTTTGATGCCAAGGCGGCCGGTGATAACCTGGTGAAGTTTCCGGACGATGTGGCAGTGGACACGGCCACGCTGTATGTGATGACCAATACCGGCGTCACCTACGTGGCTCGACTGGGGAAATAGGGTTTAATTTGCAAAGGACGCGGCGCGCATATGAGGTATGCGCGCCGCGTTTTTGGGTCAACCAATCCTATTAGATGCTCGCGTTGAAGGTGTCCCACTCGCTCAGGTCGCCCGCGCGGAAGCCCTTCATAAACCAGGTCTGTCGCTGCTGGCTGGTGCCGTGGTTGAAGGTGTCCGGGTCCACATAGCCCTGGGCCTTTTGCTGGATGGAGTCGTCGCCCACGGCGGCGGCCGCGCTCATGGCTTCCTCCAGGTCGCCCTCCTCCAGGTAGCCGCGGTTGGCCTGATATTTGGCCACCACGCCGGCCAGGTAGTCGGCCTGCAGTTCGTAGCGCACGCTGTACTCGTTGAACTCCGTCTGGCTCATCTGCCCGGTGGCCACGCGCTGGCGCAGGCTGTTGAGCTGGTCGGTTACGCCCAGCAGCGTCTGCACGTGGTGGCCGGCTTCATGGGCGATGACATAGTTCATGATAAAGTCGCCCTGCTGCGCGCCGTAGCGCTGAATCAGCGTGTCGTAGAAGCTCAAATCCAGGTAGATGGTCTGGTCGCGTGTGCAGTAGAAGGGGCCAACGCCGCTGTCCGCCGCGCCGCAGCCGGATTCCACATAGTCGCTGTAGATGACCATGGTGGGCTCCTTGTACTGCTCGTCATATTGGGGCAGCACGGTGTTCCAGGTGTCCTCCACGTCCTTGAGCGATACGCCCGCATAGTCAAACAGCTGCTGCTCGCGCTCACTGGGCTGGTAGTTTTGCTGCTGCGCCTGGGGTTGCTGCTTGGGCACCGCCGCGCCAAACAGCGCGCCCGGGTCGCCCGTCACCAGAAAAATCACCAGGGCCAGCACCAGCCCGATACCGCCACCGGCCGCCACCCGTCCGCGCGGCATGCTTGCGCCTCTGCGGTCGCTGACGTTTCCGCTTTTCTGTCTGCCTTGCCACCTCATGGTTTGTCCCCCTTTGATGGGCCGCCCGCGTTCCTCTGCCGTGGCGGCACTTGGTATGATGGTTCCTATGTCAAAGGATACCCCGTTGCCTTGCAGTATAAACGGCGGCGCATTGCTTGTTCATGGCCTGGGGATAAGTTTGGTCCATGCGCAGTTGCCTGTGGATAACTTGACAGCAACCCCGGCGCTGTGCTACACTGCGCACTCCCGGGCAGAGCGTCAGGGGAGCATACGCCGGCACGCCGGCAGGGCGCGGATGCGCCGAAAGGAAGGTCAACCCCCGTTATGAAACGGCTATTATCGATTACCGCACTGGTCGTCAGCCTGGCTGCCGCGTCCGCGGCGCTGGCAGAGCAGCCGCAAAGCGCGCTGCTGGTGGTGACCGGGGCATACTACGACGCGCAGGGTGAGGATGTGGTGGTCACTGCGCGGCCCGCCCGCCTGGAGGTACCGCCGGGCGCGCAGGAGGATGGCTACATCCTGGCAGAGGAAGTGGAGCAGACCTACACCCTGGCTCCGGCGGCCTATGTGGCCGTGCCCCAGGATATCCCGGTGCATGATGTGCAGCTGTTGCAGACCGAGGCTGCGGAGTTCCCCGTGTACCTGACGGAGTTTAAGCACAAGCTGGATACCACCGCCTTTGCGCAGGAGCCGCCGCACAAGGGCGACAGCATCCCCTACACCGCCTATAGCCTGCTGTACCGCGCGGCCATACAGGACGGCGTGATCGCGTCGCTGACCTATTGTGAGCTGCCGGCGCAATAACCGGCGGGTCGTCCCCACACAACCGCATACATGTTTGGATGGGTATTCGCAGGGCGTTTGCCCATCTTTTTTTCGGATGCCTTGCCCAAAGGGGAGCGGGACGGTATAATAAACCTTACGATTCATCGGAGGCCACGCGTCCCGATGTGGAATGGAGAATGAACTGATGAAGAAGAAATCTTTGCTCCTGCTCATCCTGGCCCTGTCGCTGGTACTCAGCGGCTGCTCTTTGGTGGTCAAGGATCCTGTGGTGGACCTGAAGCAGACCATCCTGGACATCAACGGCCAGGCGGTGGACAAGCAGAGCTTCCTGGGCGACTACAATGCCCAGCTCAACCAGGAATACCAGATGCAGCAGATGTACCAGATGTACGGCATGCAGGCTCCGGCCATTGACTATGCCGCGGTGGAGACCCGTGCCCGCGACGCCGCGGTGCGCCGCGTCATCATCGACCAGCAGGCCGCCCAGCTGAAATTGGGCGAGCTGACGGACGAGGAAAAGGCCCAGGTGGCGGCCGATACCGACACCGAGTACAAGGATACGCTGGAGCAAATCAAGAGCTATTACTTTGCCGACACCAAGCTGGAGGGCGAGGCGCTGGACGTGGAAATCGGCCACATGGCAGAGGACCTGGGTGTCAGCCGCGAGGTGGTGGAGCAGGGGGTCATTCAGCGGCTGGTCAGCCAGAAGCTGGAGGACGAGACCACCAAGGATGTCGCCGTGACCGAGGATGAGGTGAAGGCCGACTACGATGCCAAGGTGGAGCAGAACAAGACCGCCTATACCGAGAACCCGGATGCCTACGGCTCCGCTGTCAACGGCGGCAGCACCGCCTACTGGGTGCCCGAGGGCTACCGCTATGTCAAGCAGGTGCTGGTGAAATTCCTGCCCGAGGACCAGCAGGAAATCGACCGCCTGCAGGGCGAAAAGACGACCGCGGATGGCGAACTGCAGGCAGCCGAGGCGGCCAAGCAGGCCAATGTGGACGCGCTGGCCGCGGAAGGCATCACCGAGGACGATAAGAAGAGCCGCGAGGAGCAGGCCCCCGCGTTGCAAACCGCTGTGGACGAGGCGCAAAAGAAGGTGGATCAGCTGGCGCAGGAGCTGCTGGCCGCCCGCAACAAGGGCTATGAGGCCATTCTGCCCAAGGCACAGGATGTCTACAACAAGGCCAAGACCGAATCGTTTGACGACCTGGTCAAGGAGTTCAACGAGGATACCGGCATGCCGGCCACCGGCTATGCTGTGCGCGAGGGCTTTGCCAGCTTTGACGAGGCCTTTGTGAAGCCCGCCATGGCGCTGCAGAATGTGGGCGATGTGGCCGAGCCCAGCCAGGGCATGTACGGCTACTACATTGTGCAGTACGCGGCCCCCATCACAGCCGGCCCCGTGGACTTCGCCGGTGTGCAGCAGAGCTTGCATGACGCGCTGCTCACCCAGAAGAAGACCACCACCTGGGAGGACGCCATCACCAAGTGGACCGAGGCCGCCGACATCAAGGAATACCTGGAGCGCGCCCGGGACTAATCCGGATTAGGAGCTAAACAAACAACCGCGCCTTTCATGATGAAGGGCGCGGTTGTTTTGTTGGCTGTCAGGTTTCGGTTCTACGCAGCGCGCTCGCTTTGCCACCGTGGATGCGCAGGTCGGGGTCATTTTCCATGCCAGCGATGATGTGCCTGGCCCGCTCAATTAGCGTTTGAAAAACCGGCATATTCAGCGAGGCGCGGTGCGCCGCCGCATCCGTCCATACCTCGTACACATGGACGGTATCGGGCTTGATCTCATCGGTGCCAACGATGTAGCACAGGCAGCCGGGCACGGTTTCCATGCCGCGCGCGGCGTCCAATAGGATGTCCAGCAGTTCCTTACCCTTGCCGGGCTTGGCTAGCAGCCTGCCGCTGACGCCATGATAGGGTGCAGGCATTCGGATACCTCCTTTCGGTGTGAATCTTTCCGGTAGGAGTGTACCCGCCGCTTGGCGCCTTACCCTAGGCGTAGCGACATCATCACCTCATCCGCGTAGCTGCCATCCGGATATTTGACTGCATGGGGAATGCTGCCGGTGGCGACAAACCCCAGGCTTTCATACAGGTGACGGGCGCGCAGGTTGTGCGCGAAGACGCCCAGCTCCAGCTGCTCAAATCCCTGCGCTCGGCACCAGGTGATGACCCAGCGCATCAGCGCCCGGCCGATGCCCATGCTCCAGTAGTCCCGGGAGACAGACACACCCATCACGGCGCGGTGACGCATGCGGGGGCGCGGGCTCTGGCGGGAGACGTTGGCCATGCCAATGATGCATTCATCCCGCAGCGCCAGCAGCCATTGCCTGTCGGCCCCCAGCGACGCCATGATCTCCCGCTCATGCGCTACGGATACGTCAAACTCGCCCTCGCCAAAGGTGAGGAAGGGGCTCTCCCCCGACACCCGGTTGACGTAGGCGATGATGGCCTCCGCGTCCGCCACCTGCGCGGTGCGGATGGTGACCACCTGGCCATTGGCCAGCGTCAGGGTTTCCATGTTCCCTCCATCGGCTCAAAGGGTTTGTATTCCGCGTTTTTGAATATGTCAAAGATGACGAAGAAGCGCGGGTGCTCCCGCCAGCCGCCGCCGGTGGGGAAGGTCTTGGCGTCGATGTAGGCGTTTGGCAGCGATTCCTTGAGGGCGTTCAGGGTATCCCGCGGCACCGCGGCGGAGGAGCCGTAGCCGGTGCTCTTGTACAGCCACAGGCGCTCCAACGTTTTGATGTCATACAGCGGCGACAGGTCACTGATGTAGTTGTAGCACAGGTTGAGGTCCAGCAGCGGCATGTCGCTGAGCACCGAGATGTCCTTGATTTTGTTGCGGAACAGCTCGGCGTACTCCAACTTGTCCAGGTTTTTCAGCGGGGTGATGTCCTCAATCTGGTTGAGGGCCAGAATCAGCACGCGCAGGTCGGTCAGGTTCTCGATGAAGGATATGTCCGTGATTTTGTTGTGCCCCAGGTCCAGCGCCTGCAGCTTGGTGCAAAAGCGCAGCGGCGCAAAATCCTCGCTGGAATGGGTGGGCATCTTGTTATTGTGCAAGGTGGAGAATGCCGTCTGGTCGGTGCGGATGGTATGCTCGGCGATGCGGATGGTGAAGCCGAAGAAGATGTTGGGGTAGCCGTCAAACAGCAGCGCCATGTCCTCCCGGCTGAGCTTGCTCTCATACAGGTTGACGGTATGCACCTGGGGCAATTGGGCCAGCAGGGCAGTCAAATCAGCCACATTGTCCAGTTGCGTGCTGCCCAGGTCAATCACCTGCGCGTCCTTAGCAAATTGCTGCCCGAAGGCCGTGATTTCCTCAGCCTGTGCGGCGCCCAGAAAAAGACATAAACAAAGCACCAGCAGAAATGGTAATTTACGCATGATTGGCCTCCTTGATGGGTAATATCCTATTGGGTAGATTGTATGCGGCAGGCATCGACCTGTCAATGAAGCGCGATTGACACGCAGGATAGGCATTGGTAATATAAAGCCAAACATTCAGGAGGAATCAGGCATGAGGGCAAAACGGGGTTGGGGAGCAAGGGCGCTGCTGATGGCGCTGGTATGTAGCATGGTGTTCGTTTTGCCTGTCTGGGCCGAGGTGGTGCCGCTGCCCATCGATGACAGCCCGGGCATGCCGCCGCAGAGCGACGGCTATCAGGGCGACCTGGTGTACGAGGATCCCTCCATCCGCGTGACCATTGAACAGCTGCGCGATTACGGCACGGATTATTGGGTGGCGCGCATCACCCTGCAGCATCCCAGCCAGCTGCGCACGGCGTCGGCCGCGGGCTTTGACTCCCAGCGCACCATCGACGGCCTGGTGCTGGCGCGGCGCATGCGCGGCGTGCTGTCCATCAACGGCGATTATTTCTCCTACAACCCGGATGGGTTCCTCGTCCGCCAGGGGCAGAGCTATCGCAACCAGCCCAACCGCTACCGCGATTTGCTGCTCATCGACGCCAAGGGCGATTTTCACCTGGTGCTGCAAAACAGGCATGACGAGCTGGCCAACTTCGCCCAAGGCGACATCATCAACAGCTTCAACTTCGGCCCCGCCTTGGTGGTCAACGGCGAGCGGGTGAAAAAGTTCTGGAACAATGGCTACGCCGCCCACAAGCCGCGCCAGCGCATCGGCATTGCCCAGGTCAAGCGCGGCAGCCTGGAATACCTGGCCATCGTCAGCGCGGGCCCGGGCTCTCGCAACAGCGCGGGGATGACCATTGAGGAGTTCAGCAACGTGGTGATGAAGCTGGGCGTGGAGAGCGCCTACAACCTGGATGGCGGCAACTCCACCATGTTGATGTTCAACGATGGCTATGTCAACGCCGATCAGGTGGACGCCATGCGCGAAATCAGCGACATCATCTATTTCGCGTCCGCCTGGAAACCGGACGGGCAGTGAGGTATCTATGACAGGCGAAACCGCCTATTTACTGACATTGGGCATTGCCGTCGCCATGGGCGTCGGCTTCTATGCCCGCATGGCGAGCGGCCGTGGCCTGCGGGGCACGGCGCTTTGGCTGCCGCCTGTGCTGGCCATCATCCTGGGCGTGCTATCTGCCCGGGTGTTTTATTTTCTGGCGCGGCTGGACTACATGCTGCTGCAGCGCGGCTGGGCCGGTTTGTGGGATCTGCGGCCCCAGGGCTTGGCGCTGGGCGGCGCGGTCATCGGCGTGCTGCTGGGCGGCTGGCTGGGTGCCAGGGTAGCTGGGGTTAAGGCGCACCGGGTGCTGGACTGGCTGTCGGCCCCTGCTGCCTGGGCCTTGTTGGTGGCCAGGCTGGGTGAGTTTTTTGTGGATCGCGGGCAGGGCGCCTATGTGCGCCAGGCCGCGCAGCAGTTCTTCCCCCTGGCGGTCAAGAATCAATGGGACGAGTGGTATTACGCCATCTTCATGCTGGAGGCGCTGTTCGCGCTGGTGATGGTGCTGGTGGCCCTCTACGGCAGGCAGGCGGGCGGCGCGCGCCGCTGGCAGCGGGTGCTGCTGCTGTTGCTGCTCACGCAGGTGTTTTCTGAAAGCCTGCGGGCGGAGACCATCAAGTGGGGCTTCGTGCGGGTACACCAGCTGTTCAGCGCGCTGGGCATTGCCGCGCTGATGCTGTGCTGGGCATGGAAGGCGCACAGGAATGGCCGCGGCTGGTGCCTGCCGGAGCTGGCCGTGCTTTTGATTGGCATTGGCCTGCTGATCGGCATTGAGTTCGCGCTGGACCGCTGGCAGCAGACGCCCCGCTGGGTGCTGTATGGCGCGATGGCGCTGGTGCTGACCGGCATCGGCGCGGCCGCGCTGCGGTGTGGCCGAAAGGCGTATCCCCTGCACGAATAAGCGACAGAACTACAAAGAGAAAACCGCTGGCGTCAGCGGTTTTTTGTTGCAACCTTTTTTAATGTTATCTATTTCGGATTGAGCGCCGCGTACCAGTACAAATCCGCCCATTCGCCGGTGACCGGGTTCTTGGTGTGACGGCGGAATACGCCTTCCCGTGCCATGCCCAGCTTCTCCATCAGCGGCACAGATTTTACCGGGTCGATGGTCTCGGCGCATATTTTGTGCAGCCCGAGCTGCTCAAAGCCGTATGTCATCAGCGCGCGGACGGCCTCGAAGGCATAGCCCTTGCGCCAGAAGGCGCGGTTGTATATCCAGCCAATTTCCCAGATGCCGTCCTCCTCGCCGGGCAGCTGCTTGAACAGCGCGTGGCCAATCATGCGGCCCGATTGCTTTTCCACCACGGCAAAGGCGATGGGGTGCTGGGTGAAGGATGAAAGCCATTTTTCGCAGACCGCCCGGTCGTAGGGCGGCGCGCACTGCGCCATCACCTCGGGGTCCGAGAAGATGGCGCAAAAGTCGTCCAGATCATCCATCTCATAGGGCCGAATCAGCAGCCTTTCCGTTTCCAGGCGCATAGGCTCTCCCTCACTCATGGCAAATTGAGCGTCATGGGCGCGTTGCCGCCCTTATCCACAACAAAACCCAGGTCTTCATACAGCCCGCGTCCGGCCGGTGTGGCCTTTAGGTGCAGGGCGTCCAGGTGAAGTTCGCGCGCGGCATCCATCAAGGCGGCCATCAGGCGGGCTGCGTGGCCCTGCCCGCGGCAGGTCGGCACGGTGTACACGTTGAGCACCTCGCCCGCCAGGCCGCGCGCGGCCCGCGGGTGGTATAGCCTGGGCTGTACCAGCAGCAGGGCACAGGCGATCACCCGGCCCTGCTCCTCGGCCACCAGGCCGTGGATGGACTGCCCCAGATGTCGGCGCAAAAGGCCGCCGTCTCGCGGCGGCACATGGCCGGGTCAAAGGCATAGCCCAGTTCGGCCAGAAAGTCGGCCCGCAGCGCGGCCAGGGACGGGATATCCGCCTGCGTGGCCGCGCGGACGGGCAACATGGTCATGGCTGCAGATAGCGCGCGTTGATGGCTTCAATCTCTGCCGGGCGCAGCGGCGGGAAGCAGTACGGGCAGGGCGTCAGTTTGTCATAGGGGGCGATGTTCAGCTCGTCATAGCGGAACTCGTGCAGGGGGTAGAACTTGTCGCGCACGCCGTAGCAGGTGGGCGCGGCGTGGTAGTTCTGCCCGCCTTGCGTGTTGTAATACATGGGGGTGGCGCCGTCGGGGATGGCCATCTGGCGGCCGGGCAGGTCCTCCCAGATGACGATGCGGATGGTGCCCATGTTTTTGCGCATGTTCTGCCATATCCAGGTCATGTTGGTGCCAAGCGGCGTGCGCTTGCGCTGCACGCGGATGCAGCCGTGGCTGGCCCGCTCGCCCAGCACCTTTTCAAAGGGCTCGTATACCTTGCCGCTGCTGCGCGGGATGTGCACCACCTCGTGGATGAAGTCGCCGTCATTGAAGCGCAGCGCCATGGCGCCCACCACGTTGTCGCTCTTGAAGTCGCCCACGGGGCTGACAATCAGGTACTCGCCGCTGCGGGTCTCGTTGTAGGGCTGGCGCTCGTTGGCCAGGCCGGTGGAGACCGCCAGCGTGTCAAACAGCTTGCCGTCGGCAAAGATGTACAGCTTTTGCGTCAGCTTGTCCACCACCATGCCGTACTGCTGGCTGACCTTTTTCTCCTGCAGGGCGTCGGTGCGGATATAGCCCTGCGTCAGCTGGTTCCACACCTTGATTTTGCTGTCGTGGAACGAGCTGGAGTACGCCTCCACCAGGCTCCAGCCGTTGTCCAGCGTCTCCAGCACATGTACGCCTTGGCTGTCGTAGGTGATGTCGGCCACGGCCTCGCTGTTTTCATCGGGCTCGCGGCGCAGCACGGTTTGCTGCTTCTGGTTGCCCTTGACCACGGTGATGGGCGCGGTAAGCATGGCCCACACGGCGGCCTCGTCGGTGATGTCCATGGGGGTTTCCCAGAAACTGGTGGGCTGACCCACCGTGCGGCTGCCGGGAATGAAGGCGGAAGGCCCGCCCGCCGCCTGCTCGGCGCTTCCCATCAGGGGCAGGGCGAGCATCAGGACGGCCAGCAGGCAGAGGATACGTTTCATCAATTTGACTCCTTTTTATCCGAGGGGTTGCGGGGTGGCAGCGGGCCAGGCCAGCGGTGGGAAGCCGGCAAAGCCGGTCAGCTGCATGACAATAACCAATATACCCACCAAAGCGACGTATAGGGCGAACTTATAAAACGAGATACGCTCAATCAGTTTGAGCATATAGCGGATGGCCAGCCAGCCGCTGACAGCGGCCACCACCACGCCCACCAGCGTCTGCGCGCTGATGAGGGAGGACAGGCCGCTTGCTTCAATGGCGTCCTTGCCCTCTTTGAGGAAACTGCCCAGAATGGCGGGCGCACTCATCATAAAGCTGAACTTGGCCGCCGTTCCCCGGCTGAGGCCGGTGGAAACGCCGCCCAGCAGCGTAGAGCCGCTGCGGCTGACGCCGGGCAGCAGCGCGATGCCCTGAAACAGGCCCATGGTGATGGCGCGGGACATGGTGACGGCATCGTTGATGACCTGTTTGCCCCGGCGCTTGCCCGAGATGCGCTCAATCAGTACCAGGAACAGCGCCGTAATCAAAAAGCTGATGCCCAGGAACCAGCCTGTGAACAGGCCGTCAATCCAATCGCCCAGCAGCACCACCAGCACCAACGCAGGCAGCGAGGCCACAAACAGCAGCAATAACGTAGGGTTCTTGATGGGGTGGCGCAGCATCTCGATCCAATCGCGCCAGAAGACGATGGCCACGGCGATCAGCGTGCCCATGTGCAGCATTACGGCCAGTGCCATGCTGTTGGCGTTCTGATAGCCCAGCAGGCCCAGCAGCTTTTCCGCCAGCAGCAGATGGCCGCTGGAGGATACCGGCAAAAACTCCGTCAGCCCCTGCACCAGCCCCATGATCGCCGAGTAAAGAACCTGCATAGCAATGATTTCCTTTCAGGCCGGGGCTGTGCCCCGGCGAGCAATATTGTAGCGGATGCGGGCAGGAGCGTCAAACGGGCTGCTTGACATCCACCGGGGCGGGTATCATAGGGCCGTGCGGCCAATGGGCCGCGAAACCTACAGGAGGGTCAGGGGATTGCACACAGCCATTAACAGGCCGGACGGCCTTGATATCATGGATACGGATGGGCGCCGGCACCACGGCGTCAATCAGGATTGGTACGACAACTTCTGGCGGCGCAAGGCGGGCTGCGGCCCGTGCACGGCGGCCAACATGCTGCGGTACTTCCGCGGGCGCCTCACTTTGCCCATGCCGGCCGACACCCCGCAGGAGGCCCTGGCCCTGATGAACTGGGCCTGGGGCTATGTGACGCCCACACTGATGGGCCTCAACAGCACCCAGCTGTTTCAGCAGGGCATGGATGCCATTTTGGCCCAGCTGGGCAGCCCGATGCGCTGCCGGGTGCTGGATGTGCCGGACAGCCCGGACGACCGGCCCTTAGAGCAGCAGGTGGCGGCGTTCCTGCGCGCCGGGCTGCAGGCGGATTCGCCGGTGGCCTTCCTCAACCTGCACAATGCCTGCCTGCCCGAGCTGGATAACTGGCACTGGGTCACCCTGACGGCGCTGAGCGAGGGGCCCGAGGGGCTCACCGCCACCGCTGCCGACAACGGCAACCTGATCACCCTGGACCTCAGCCGCTGGCTGAAGGAGGCAAAGCGCGGCGGGGGATTTGTAACATGTGCGTAGCGTAGCTACCGCTTAATACGATTTCGTGGCATCATGCAGGGAAGAGAAACCCTGCATTTTCTTTTTTTGTTCAGCATCCGGGGGAACCGATTGCCCCCGGCCCCCGTCAGTATAGGTGAAAGGAGGTGGCGACATGGCTTTTGCACAGGATCCATGCAAAACCCATGAGGAGCGCATTGCCCGCATGATGACCGACCATGGGCGGGAACTCAAGCGGCTGTGCTACCTGTACCTCCGCGACCGCGCCCTGGCTGAGGATGCCGCGCAGGAAACCTTCATGAAGGCATACAAGGCGCTGCCCGGCTTTCGCGGGCAAAGCAGCGAAAAAACCTGGTTGACCCGCATCGCGGTCAACACCTGCCGGGACATGCTGCGCACATTCTGGTTTCGCCGGGTGGACAGAAAGGTGGACTTCGACACCCTGCCCGAGCAGGCGGCCGAAGACCCCGATGGGGATGACACCGTGCTGCAGGCCATCCTGGCGCTGCCCCGCAAGTACCGCGAGGTGATCGTGCTGCGCTACTACCAGGAGATGGACATCGCAGACATCGCCGCCGCGCTGGGCGCCCCGGCAGGCACCGTCAAATCCCGCCTGAGCCGGGCGAGAAACACACTGTCAAAGACGCTGGAAGGGTGGTATTTCGATGAAGAGTAACATCAAGCCCATCCTCGACCGCCAGCTTTCCCAGCTGGACTGGACGCCGGAGGAGACGCACAAGCTGCTCCGGCAGATGAGAGGAGAAGCCCCCGTGAAGAAGAGACTGTCTTTTGCTTTGGTGCTGGCCATCACGCTGGCCTTGGTGGCCGCTACGGCAGTGGCCGCCACCCTGTGGAAGAACTACCACGAGCAGATTGCAAAAAATGAAGGAACCATTGGCTACTTTGATACCTGGACCGGCCAGCAGCGGGCAGACTTTGTGCTGAGTATGCAGCAGGAAGGCATCGACTTTGACGCCGCGCAGGTTGCGCAGCTTCAGGACAAGGGCACCACCGACCAGCAGAAGAAGGAAATCGCCACCCGCCTGGTGACCGAGAAATACGGCATCCGGGAGGATGTGGTGACCGCGATCTCCATCCTGGAGGCCGAGCGCGGCCCGCTGCCCGGCTGGTCGCTGGAGGAGAAGGCTGCCTACACCCAGCTGCTGGTCAAGACCGGCACTTTGGGCGCGGATGAGGAGATGTACTGGCTGCCCGGCCCGGGGGACATCCCGCAGGAAAAAGCGGTAGAGGTTGCCCGCAAGGCCGTGATGGACAAGTTTGGCGCTACCGCGGCCGACCTTGATAAGCTGCGGGTGAATGCCGAGCTGCGCAGCTTTGCCCATGAGCGCGAGGCGCGCAACTGGTACATCGGCTTCTCGCTGCCCGAATCAGGCGGCTACGACCCGGCCCAGTACGATGTGTGGATGGATGCGGCCAATGGGGAGGTACAAAGCTGTGAGGACACCGCCCGCAAGGTGGCCGAGTCCGCGGCCAAAGCCCCGCCCCCCGAGGCGGAGGACCTCTTTCAGGGGATGATTCAGGAGTATCATCAAGCCGCACCCTTTACCACCCCAAAGCTGATGGAGCTGCAAAAGGCCTGGGCGCCCAAGATGGAAAAGCTGAAGCCCTTCAAATGGTCGACGCGCGGGATGATGGGGGTATTTGCAAACCTGATGGCGCAGGAGCTGCGCCTGCCCGCCGAGGGCGACCTGCCCATGGACAAGGCGCTGGAGAGGGCCAGGGAGGCCGTGCTGGTGCAGCCCGGCTGGACCAGGGAAAAGCTGGACATGTACGAACTGTACGCCCAGGTAAGCTACCAATCCAAGGAGCTGGGCAAGCCGGTTTACCAGTTCTTCTTCAACCGCCACAACGTGTCGGACCCCAGGTACGACGACCCCAAGGACAGCTGGGCCAAGTATGAGCGCGATTACCTCAACCCCCTGTACGCGCTGTTTGGCGGCGACAACGCCAGCACCCCGCTGTATGTGAGCGTGCGGGTGGACGCCGTCACCGGCGAGCCGACCGATGACCCGCAGATCGTGCTGCCCTCCCTGGAGGGGCCGCCACTGGAATTCACCCTGTTGAAATAGAGTTATACCGCCCTGAGAGCCCGCCAGAACTGGCGGGCTCTCAGCGTATCAACAAACCCAAGGGAGGTTTCGGGAGGGCCAAAGGCCTAACCATCAAAAAACCGCAGCTTTTTGATGGCGTGGGAGCCCGCCAGCCCGGCGGGCTCTACTTTGGCTGCTCGTCTCCCTGCCACTTTTCCAGCAGCCGCATGGACTCGCGCACCGCTTCCTCCAGCACGGAAAGGTCGATATCGGCCAGCTTGTTCACGTACACGCAGCCCTTGGACGCCTTGTGCTTGCCCAGCCGGGCCAGGTGGCCGTCCAGCGCGCCGTCATACAAAAAGAGGTACAGGGAGATGGCGGCCTTGCGCGGCGAAAAGCCGGTGCGCGCCGCCGTGCCCGAGTGCCCGGAGGCGTAGGTGTAGCTGTACTCGCCAAAGCCGATGATGCTGGGCCCCCACAGCACCGCCTGTTCACCGGTGGCGCGCTCAAACAGCTGCACCAGCGTGCGGGCCTCCTCCTGCCGCTTCAAAGAGGGCAGGCTGTCGATGTACGCCGCCACCGAGGCATCGGTGGGCTTGGTCTTTTGCTCGTAGGGCATGGTGCCTCCATTGCTTGTTATTCCACCGGGATTATACCCGCCCGGCGGCGGCAAAACCTTGTTTGTTGGGGGCCGATATGCTAAGATGAACAGCGTTTCACAAGGAGGGTCAAGGCATGGAGTTGCGCGGGGTGCTGGCACAGGCGGTATGGGAGGCGGCCAAGGCTGCCTTCCCTCAGGGGGAGCTGGATGCGGCGGCCATTGGCCGCGCGCTGGAGCTGCCGCCCGATCCCGCCATGGGGGACATGGCGTTCCCCTGCTTTTCGCTGTCCAAGGCGCTGCGCATGGGCCCGCCCCAGATTGCCCAGCAGCTGGCCGGGCGCATCCAGTCCCCGGCCATTGACCGCGCCGAGGTCAAGGGCGGCTACCTCAACCTGTTCATCAACCGCCTCTGGCTGGCCCAGGGCGTGCTGACAGCCGTGCAGGCCAACCCCGGCCGCTGGGGCGCAGGCCTCGAAGGGCAGGGCAAGACGGTGTGCCTGGACTACTCCTCCATCAACATCGCCAAGCGCTTTCACATCGGTCACCTGTCCACCACTGCCATCGGCCACAGCCTCAAGCGCATCTACGACTTTCTGGGCTACCGCACCGTGGGCATCAACCACCTGGGCGACTGGGGCACCCAGTTTGGCAAGATGATTGCCGCCTACAAGCATTGGGGCAGCCGGGAGAGCATTGAGCAGGGCGGTGTGCAGGCCCTCAGCGACCTGTATGTCCGCTTCCACGAGGAGGAGGCGAACGACCCGGCGCTGGAGCAGGAGGGCCGCGACTGGTTCAAGCGCATCGAGGATGGGGATCCCGAGGCGCTGGAAATATTCAACTGGTTCAAGGCCCTTACCCTCAAGGATGCCGACCGGGTGTACGACCTGCTGGGCGTCACCTTTGACAGCTACGCGGGCGAGAGCTTTTACAACGATAAAATGGGCCGTGTGCTTGACGAGCTGCGCCAGAAGAACCTGCTGGTGGAAAGCGACGGCGCCTGGGTGGTGGATTTGGCGGACTACGATATGCCGCCCTGCCTGATCCTCAAAAGTGACGGGGCCACCCTGTACGCCACGCGCGACATCGCCGCCGCCCTCTACCGCAAGGACACCTACGACTTTGACAAGTGCCTGTACGTGGTGGCCTACCAGCAGGATTTGCACTTCCGCCAGGTGTTCAAGGTGCTGGAGCTGATGGGCTACGATTGGGCCAAGGAGCAGATGGAGCATGTGGCCTTCGGCATGATCAGCTACGAGGGCGAGGCGCTCTCCACCCGCAAGGGCAATGTGGTCTACCTGGACGACCTGCTGCAAAAGGCGCAGGAAAAGGCCCTGGCCATCATCGAGGAGAAGAGCCCCGGCCTGCCCGACAAGCCTGCCACCGCGCGTCAGGTGGGCATCGGCGCCGTGCTGTTTTCAGACCTGTACAACAGCCGCATCAAGGATATCGACTTCCGCTGGGACCGCGCCCTCAACTTTGAAGGCGAAACCGGCCCCTATGTGCAGTACACGCACGCGCGCTGCTGCTCGGTGCTGCGCAAGGCGGAGGAGCTGAGCGCTGCGCCCGACTATGCCGCGCTGGATGACGCTGAGGCCCTGGCGCTGCACAAGCTGCTGGCCCTGTTCCCGGAGGCTGTGCGCGAGGCCGCGCTGCGCAACGAGCCCAGCATGGTCACCCGCGCGGTCACCGAGATTGCCAAGGCATACAACAAGTTCTACTACGAGCATCGCATCCTCACCGAGGATGAGGGGTGCAGCCAGGCCCGGCTGCTGCTGACCCGTGCGGTGCGCGATGTGATTCGTACCGGGCTGTACCTGGTGGGCATTGAAGCGCCCGAGCAGATGTGAGGACGCAGGCATGAGATTTACCAAGATGCAGGGCATTGGCAATGACTACATCTACGTCAACTGCTTTGAGGAGATTGTGACCGACCCGGCACGCATGGCCATCGCCATGAGCAAGCCGCACTTCGGCGTGGGTTCGGACGGCCTGGTGCTGATTGAGCCCTCCGATAAGGCGGACTTTGGCATGCGCATCTTCAATGCCGATGGCAGCGAGGCCGAGATGTGCGGCAACGCCACCCGCTGTGTGGGCAAGTTTGTGTACGACCGTGGGCTGACCGAGCAGACCGAGCTGACGCTGTCCACCAAGGCCGGCATCCGCCGCCTGTGGCTGATGCCCGAAAACGGCCGCGTGCAGCGCGTCAAGGTGGACATGGGCACGCCGGAGCTTAACCCCCGCCGCATCGGTGTGGATTTGCCGGGCGCCATGGTGCTGCGCCACCGCCTGCAGGTGCTGGGACAGACCATGTTTATCACCGCCGTCAGCTTCGGCAACCCGCACTGCGTCATCTTTGTGCGTGACCCCGAGATACTGGACATCGAGAAGCTGGGCCCGCTGCTGGAGAACCACGCCATCTTCCCCAACCGCACGAATGTGGAGTTTGTGCGCGTGGCGCGGCGCGACCTCTTGCAGATGCGCGTGTGGGAGCGCGGCAGCGCCGAGACCCTGGGCTGCGGCACCGGTGCCAGCGCTGCGCTGGTGGCGGCCGTGCTCTGCGGCCTGGCCGACCGCACCGCTTTGGTCAAGCTGCCCGGCGGCAGCTTGGAGATGATGTGGAACCCCGAGGACAACCACGTTTACATGACCGGACCGGCGGAATTTGTGTTCGATGGGGAGTGGCTGTTAGACTAACGTCTCGATTCGGCAGCAAGCCGCCGAATCGGCTTGGGTTTGCGCTTGCGCCGTTGGCGCGGTCAGCGCAAACCACAGGGAATCAGTTTTGTTCGTTGAAACGCGAGCGTTTCCTCACAAAACTGTTCCGTTCCCGCCGTACATGCCGCCGGGAACGGATGGCAAAGGGGGGCGGCCCCCTTGCCCCCGCGCGGCCCGATACGCTTGCCTTTTTCGGGCGATGTGAACCAGGCTGTGCGATGTGTTCATCATTTGAAGTCTTTTGGAAGGGTTTGGGAAACCTTTTCTTCAGAAAAGGTTTCCCAACATCCCCCATAGCACCCCCACAACAACCCATACAAGGAGGCAGCAACATGGTACGCGCGATCGTAGGCGCCAACTGGGGCGACGAGGGCAAGGGCAAGCTGACGGACGTGCTGGCGGAGCAGTCGGACATTGTCATCCGCTTTCAGGGCGGGGCCAACGCCGGCCACACCATCATCAACGAGCACGGCAAGTTCGCCCTGCACCTGCTGCCCAGCGGCATCTTTCACCCCGGTGTGGTCAATGTGATTGGTCCGGGCGTGGCGCTGGATATTGAGGAGCTGTTCAGCGAGCTGGACGGCATCACCGCGCGGGATGTGGCCCAGCCCAAGCTGCTGGTCAGCGACCGCGCGCAGGTGCTGATGGATTTCCATGTGCTGCTGGATACCTATGAGGAGGAGCGCCTGGCCGACCGCAAGTTTGGCTCCACCAAGTCGGGCATCGCGCCCTTTTACAGCGACAAGGCGGCCAAGGTGGGCATCCAGGTGTGCCAGCTGATGGACAAGGAGCTGCTGCGCGAGCGGCTGGCGCTCAACCTGGTGAAAAAGAATGTGCTGATGGAGTACCTGTACCACAAGCCGCTGCTGGATGTGGACGCCCTGACCGAGAAATACTATGCCCTGGGCCAGCGGCTCAAGCCCATGGTGTGCGATGTCACCCAGTATCTGCATCAGGCCATCAAGGAGGACAAGCGCATGCTGCTGGAGGGCCAGCTGGGCGCGCTGCGCGACCTGGAGCACGGCATCTACCCCTACACCACCTCCTCCTCGCCGCTGGCGGGGTATGGCGCGGTGGGCGCGGGGCTGCCGCCCCGGGTAATTACCGAGGTCATCGCGGTGACCAAGGCGTATTCCAGCTCCGTAGGCACCGGTTTCTTTGTGAGCAAGCTGGAGGGGCAGGAGGCTGAGGAATTGCGCAAGCGCGGCGGCGATGCCGGCGAGTACGGCGCCAAGACCGGCCGCCCGCGGGATGTGGGCTGGTTTGACGCGGTGGCTACGCGCTACGGCTGCCGGGTGCAGGGCGCCACGGCCTGCGCGATGACCAACATCGACGTGATGGGGTACCTCGACGAAATCAAGGTGTGCGTGGCCTACGAGGTGGACGGCGAGCGCATCACGGATTTCCCGGCCACGCCGCTGCTGGCCCGTGCCAAGCCCGTGTATGTCACCCTGCCCGGCTGGAAGGAAGACGTGCGCGGCATCACCCGCTATGAGGACCTGCCCCAGAAGTGCCGCGACTACATCGCCTTCATCGAGAAGGAAATCGAGACCCCGATGACCATCATTTCCAATGGTCCCCGGCGGGAGGAAATTATTTTCCGGAGTTAGGGGTTAGGGATTAGGAGTTGGCGCTGCTTGACAGGGCATCTGGCTTTCGGTATGGCCATAATGATGAAGGGGGATGAATCGTGAAAAGCAACATACGCACTAGCCTTCCTTCATGGTGGAAGAAAGGGCATGTCACCTTCCTGCTCATTCTTTTGAGCATTGTCATCGCCTGCCCTGTTGCCCTCGCGCATCCCGGCGGCCTTGACTCCAGCGGCGGCCATAAGGACAAGAAGAACGCGAGCGGATTAGGTTCCTACCACTACCACTGTGGAGATTATCCTCCGCACACGCACGGGCCCAGCGGCTTATGTCCATATAGCGCCGCCCACAAGGAATACAAAGCGGCAGTAGATGAGCTGAAAGCCCTGGCGGACAAGGTTGAGGCAGGTGGTGAGAATCAATCGGCATCGGAAGTGCTCACGGGTGCAGAGATTGAGCGAATGGAAGCCTTGCTTCTTTCCAAATACATGCCGTTCCGTTTGTCCGAGGAACTACTCAACGCAGAAGGGACCATGTTTGGCGAAACAAACGTCAAAGGTCTCAACATCAGAAAGAAGCAGTCCACCGGTTCTGCAAAGGTTGGAACGCTTTCGGTGACGGGTTCAGTGGTGTTAATCAAAGAGGACATGGGCAACGGTTGGTACAGCATTCTGGCACACAAAGACGGAAAGAACTACCAGGGTTATCTGAAGGCCGACCTGGTGGACACGATTAGTAAGGCTGATTATTTGATTGGACTCTGTGAACAGCTGAGAAATTAGCGCCAAAGGCACGAATCTCAATACCTGAAAGCCACCCTTAATACGTGTGACAATCATACGATTGAGGGTGGCTTTTTTAGTTCGGAGATAAAGAACTTTTGCCTTTGGCAAGATAGGGATGATAGAAGTTTATTTCTTCGAACCCTTCTCGATTTCCTTGATGAAGGCGCGCATGAAGGCGGGCATGTCGTCCGGCCCGCGGGAGGTGACCATGTGCTGGTCAACCACCACTTCCTTGTCCACCCAGTCGGCGCCCGCGTGGACCAGGTCATCCTTGATGGCCTTGGTGGAGGTCAGCTTCACGCCCTTGGCAATGCCAGCTGATGCCGCCACCCAGCCCGCGTGGCAAATCATGGCGATGGGTTTGCCCGCCTCCTTGAAGGCGCGCACCAGGTCGAGGGCGGCCTGCTCGGTGCGGATTTTATCGGGGGCGAAGCCGCCGGGCACCAGCAGCGCGTCATAGTCCGATGCCTTCAGACCCTTGAAGGCCAGGGAGGCCTCAAAGCTGAAGTCGGTCTTGCCCTTGTAGGTATCCGCCTTGGGGCCGGCGACGTCCACCGTGTATCCTTCTTCCAGCAGGCGGTAGTAGGGATAGATGAACTCCCTCTCGTCAAACAGCGGGGCAATCAGAATGAGTACGCGTTTGTTTTGTTTCATGGTTCCTCCTTGTTGGTTGGGGGAATCTGCTGCTATTGGTTGTATAACACGAAATGGGCAGGTTTAAACACCCGGATGTGTTTCGGGCGCGGTCCACAAACAAAATCCCCGGCCCGCGAACGCGGCTTGCCGGGGATGCTGTATATAGACGAAGAGGGGAGGATGAAGCTCTGCCGCTTGTTCCCTACATGTCGCCAATCCATTTTTCCAGCCCCACCAGCATCACGCCGCCAATGCCGTTGAAGGTGGTGGGCACGATGCCGCTTTCGGTGTAGCCCAGCTTTTTGTACAGGCTGCGGGCGGCGGTGTTGATGGCGTTGGTGTCCATGCGCAGGCAGGGGCAGCCGTGGCGGGCGGCGTAGTCCTCATAATACCGCACGAAGGCGCGGGCACAGCCCCTGCCCTCGGCCCAGGGGGCTACGGTGAGCGTGTGCAGCACCATCACCTGGTCATCGGGGGCGGCATGCCGCCATTGGAAGCCCTCATAGCTATCCTCCTGCCGACGGTTGATGCGGCAGGAGGCAACGATGCCGCCATCCTGCGCCATCACAAACAGGTCGCCCGCCTTCAGCGCGGCGCGGGCGGTCTGTTCGGTGGGGTATACGCCCCGCTGCCAGCCCACGCGGCGGCGGCCGGCCTCCTCCTCCGCCAGAATGGCGTCGTAGATGGCGACGATGCCCGGGATGTCCCGCTCCTGCGCGATTCGAATGATGTGATTGGCTGCGGCTGCCGGGTTCATGCCAGCAGCTGCTCGCAGGCGGCCATCAGCTGCGCGTTGAGGACGTCGGCCTCCTTCATGGAGCCGGTGGCGCGGGTGTTGACGTACAGCTTGATTTTGGGCTCGGTGCCGCTGGGGCGCACACAGAACCAGTGGCCGCCCTCCAGCTCGAAATACAGCACATCCGAGGGGGAGTAATCCAGCCGCTGGGTATGCCCGCCCTGCACGCGGGTGCCCTTGAGGTAATCGCGCACGGCCACCACGCGGAAGGGGCCGGCCTGCTGGGGCGGGTTGGCGCGCAGGCGCTTCATGATGGCCTTCATGTTCTCCAGGCCGTCCTTGCCGGGCAGGGTCTTGGACAGCACCCGCTCGCTGTAGTAGCCGTACCGGCTGTACAGGGCCTGCAGGCGCTCGTACAGGGTGATGCCCTCGGCCTGGGCGGCGCAGGCGGCCTCGGCAATCAGCAGGGAGGCGTTGACAGCGTCCTTGTCGCGCACCTGAGTGCCCGACAGGTAGCCGAAGCTCTCCTCAAACCCGAAGAGGAACTGGTGGCTGCCGGTCTCGTCAAAGCGCTCCATCACCTCGCCGATAAACTTGAAGCCCGTCAGCGTGTCAAACAGCGCCACGCCGTAGTCGTCGCAGATGGCGCGTGCCATCTCGGTGGACACGATGCTCTTGCACACCGCGCCGTCCTTGGGCAGGGTGCCCGCCTCCTGCCTGCGGCTGAGGATGTGGTGCAGCAACAGGCAGCCGATCTGGTTGCCCGTCAGCGTGTGGAAGGTGCCCTGCGCGTCCTTGACGCACACGCCCAGGCGGTCACAGTCCGGGTCCGTGCCGAAGATGACGGTGGCGCCCACCTTGTCCGCCAGCGGGATGGCCAGCTGAAAGGCGGCCGGGTCCTCCGGGTTGGGGGCCTTGACGGTGGGGAAATCGGGGTCCGGGTGTTCCTGCTCGGGCACCACGGATACCCGGGTAAGCCCGGCCTCCTTGAGGGCGCGGCGCACCGGCACATTGCCGCTGCCGTGCAGGGGCGTGTAGACGATGTTGAGGTGGTTGCCCTGGGCGCGCACCAGGTCGGGCGCTACCAGCAGGCCCAACACCATGCGGATGTAGTCGTCATCCACTTCCTTGTTGCCGATGATGTGCAGCAGACCATCCTGACGGGCGGCACGCTCGTCCATGGGCAGGCACTCGTCATAATCCAGCGAGAACACCAGCCCGCTGATTTCCTGGGCGGCCTCGGGCGATACCTGCGCGCCATCGGCGCCGTACACCTTGTAGCCGTTGTACTGCGGGGGGTTGTGGCTGGCGGTGATGGCCACGCCGGCCGCGGCCTTCAGGTGCCGCACGGCGTAGCTGACAATGGGCACCGGGCGCAGCGCGTCAAACAGCATCGCCTTTACCCCGCGAGCCGCGAACACCAGCGCCGCTTCTTTGGCAAACTCCGGCGACATGCGGCGGCTGTCGTAGCCGATGACCACGCCCCGGCGGGCGGCGCCGGGCTGCTGTTTGAGGTAATCGGCCAGGCCCGCCGTCAGGCGGCGCACGTTGTAAATATTCATGCGGTTGGTGCCCGCCCCCAATATACCGCGCATGCCGGCGGTGCCGAAGCTAAGCTCCGTGTAAAACCTGTCCTCAATCTCCTTGGGGTTGTCGCGGATTGCCTCCAGCTCTTTCACCAGAGCGGCATCCGAAGAAAACTTCTCAAGCCAGGCATTGTAGCTATCCATGACACGCATCGCTATTCCTCCTGCCAATATGATGTCGACCCTATTTGTATATATTATACGGTTTGTCCAGGGGCTTCGCAAGTCATGGCGGATACAGCCTGTCCGCTTAGGCATCCGCGCTTGCCTTCCCGGCGCACAAAACACCTGTGTTGCATACGGCCAAACACGGCCGAAGAATGTAAAACGTAAACAAATTACAGGCTATTTGTTGACCGTGTAATGAATTTGTCATATACTGCTGATGGAATATTCTGCGCGTTCATGCGCGGCAAAGGGTAGGGGTACGCAATATGATACGAAAACACACAGGGAACAAAGCGCTGCAAAGACTGCTGTGCCTTGCGTTGGCCTTGCTTGTGCTGGCCCCATCCAGCATGGTGGATGCAAGCGACGTGTCTACCAAGTACGGCTATACCACTGTGGACAACACGATGTTCCGCCCCCGGGCGGGCACGACGGATTATATCGACCGTCTGCCTGCGCGCTGGGCGGCAGACATTCTGGGTACCGAGACGGTGGGGGGCGACCTGTGGTATCACGTCAAAACCAACCTGCCCACGCGGCTTGACCGCACCTACTACGGCTACATCAAGAGCACGGTGTTCCGTCCGATGACCAAGGCAGAGGAAACACTCTGGGCGGCCAACCCCGTGCAGGCGCCCGGCGGCTTTGTCCCGCCGGCTCCTGTGATTACCGCGGCACCAGGCGACCCCACCAAGCTGAGCAATGTGGCGGTCGCAACAGTGGCCGGTGCCAGCGTGCGCCAGACGGCCAACGCCGCAGGCGCTGTCATTGTGGGGCTGCTGCTCAACAGCCGCATGACCGTGCTGGAGACACCGTCGGACCTGGTCAACGGCTGGTACAAGGTGACGGTGATGACCGATTCCGGCCCCTATACGGGCTACATCGCCGCCGCCCACATCAAGGTGCTGACCAACGCCGAAGCGGGCGCAGCCCCTGTTACCGCCGCCCCGGCCCAGCAGGCCGGCTATATCAAAATCAAGCTGCCCGGCACCAACCTGCGGCGCACGCCCGGCGGCGAAAGCATGCTGCAGATGCCCGTCGGCACAATTTTGCCCTTCTACGGCACCCCCGTCAACAGCCTGGGCTACCAATGGGTGTATGTGCTGCATTCAGGCGGCCTGTACGGCTATGTGCGGGGCGACTGCTATACCTTTACCGATGACAAGGGCAATCCGGCCACACCGCCTGTGGTGCCCAGCACCGCCCCCATCGTGCCCGGACCTGTGCCCGGCGTGCCCGGCACCATCAGCGGCTACATCAAGCTGATTCGCGGCGGCGTCAACCTGCGCCAGACAGCGGGCGGCCCCAGCTTCGCCCAGCTGGCGCGCGACACCGTGCTTCCTTACTATGGCTTCACCCAGCAGGGCGGATACACCTGGTACTACGTGGTGGCTGCCCCGGGCGCGGGCTATATTCGCTCCGACATGGCGGTGCTGACCGATAGCGCGGGCACCGGCACCGTCACCCCGGTCCAGCCGCCTTCTGGCACCACGCTGGGCTATGTGGTCACCACCAAGTCGGGCGTCAACCTGCGCAAGACGCCCACCATCTCCGGCCAGGTGCTGACCCAGGTATCCCTCAACACCGTGTGGCCGCTGGTGGCCGCGGTGGTCAACAACCAGGGCTACAACTGGTACTTTGTGCGAACCAAGGATCATACCGGCTACCTGCGCGGCGACTGCGTGCGCCAGTTGAGCGAGGCCGAGGTGCAGGCCTACCTGGGCGGCACCACGCCCGGCCCTGTTACCCCGCCGCCGTCGGGCGCCATTGCCGGATACATCAAGACCACAATGACCTCGGTCAACATCCGCGTGTCGCCCAGCCTGAGCGCCCAGCGGGTCACCCAGATTGCCGCGTCCGGCGCCGTGTTCCCCTATCAGGGCACGGTAAACTCCGGCGGCAGCATGTGGTACCAGATTCTGTACAACAATGTGCCCGCCTACATGCTGGGCACCCTGGCCAAAATCATGACCGCCCAGGAGGTGGCCGATTACCTCAAGACCGTGCCCGCCACCCCGGTGCCCGGCCCCACGGCCACCATCAACCCGGCGGACCTGTCCACCACGGCTGTCACGGTGATGGACCGTGTGCTGGTGCGCGCGTCGGGCAGCATGACCGCCCGGACGGACGCCATCCTCTATCAGCGCGGCTCGGTGGCCAAGCTGCAGGGCCCCACGGCCACGGCTGACGGCTATAGCTGGTATCAGGTCACCGCCGGCGGTGTCACCGGCTGGATTCGCGCCGATATGCTGCGCATCCTTACCAAGACCGAGGAAGCCGCCCTCAACGCGACCGGCGACCCCGGCGCCCCGCCGGAGGCCACCTACCGCACGCTGCGGCGCGCCGATACGGGCGCCGATGTGACGCGCCTGCAGACCGAGCTGGCGCGGCTTGGTTTCCTCAACCCCGCCGCCATCACCGGCATCTACACCACCGAAACCATCACCGCCGTGCGCAACTACCAGCAGGCCGCCGGCCTGTTTGTGGACGGCGTGGCTGGGCCCAAAACCCAGCACAAGCTGTATGGCACGGTGCCTGAGGGCACCTACACCGATCCCAGCGGCGGCACGGTGACACCCACCCTCTATCCGGTGGAGAAACTGGCTTGGACAACCGTGGATACGGGTGTATGGCCGCGCGGCGTCACCGCCGTGGTCACCGATGTGAAGACCAAGCTGAGCTTCCGCGTGAAGCGCTGGGCCGGCGGCTCACACGCCGACGGAGAGCCGCTGACCGCGGCCGATACTGCCGTGATGTGCAAAATCTACGGCGTCACCTCTGCCCAGCAGATTGCCGAGAAGAACCTGTGGGAGCGCCGCCCCGTGTGGGTCACGGTCAATGGCCGCAGTGTGGCGGGCAGCGTATACGGCGTGCCCCATAACTACCCGGCGGGCGACACCATCCCGGATAACGATTTTTACGGCCAGTTCTGCGTGCACTTCGTCGGGTCCACCACCCATTCCACGGCGCGGGTGGATGCCGGCCACCAGGCGGCCATCGACTATGCCTACCTCAATGCGCCCAGCAGAAAGTAAGGGCGACCTAATCATCATCGGCGGCGGGGCTTCGGGCCTCGCCGCCGCTTGCGTTGCCATGCGGCGCGGCCTGCGCGTACTGGTGCTGGAGAAGCGCGACCGCGTGGGCAAAAAGCTGCTGGCCACCGGCAACGGCCGCTGCAACCTGATGAACATGGGCGAGCCTGTATACTTCGGCCATCCGCGGTTTGCCGGGGAGGTGCTGCGCCATTGCCCCAGGGAACAGGTGCTGGCCTTTTTTGAAGGGCTGGGCCTGACCACGGTGGCCGATGGCGACCTGCTGTACCCGGCCAGCCTGCAGGCGGCTTCCGTGCTGGATGTGCTGCGCCTGCCGCTGGAAGAAAGCCCGCTGGTGCAGCTGGTTACCGGTGCCGAGGTGACCGACATCGGGGGGGACAACAGAGGTTTTGTCATCCATTGCGCCAATGGGGACCGTTATACAGCCACGGCCGTTATCGCGGCCGCGGGCGGACCGGCGCAGCCGCGCCTGTCGGGTGCCGACAGCCTGTTTGCGCCTTTGCAGGCGTTGGGTCACCGGCTCATCCCGACGCGCCCGGCGCTCACCGGCCTCATCACGGACAAGGCCGCGGTGCGCGGGTTGAAAGGGCTACGCCTGCCCGCGCGATGCACGCTGGCGGATGGCGCGGGAATGCCCGTCGCTGCCACCGAGGGCGAGGTGATCTTCGCTGAGGATGGCGTGAGCGGCGTGTGCATCATGCAGCTGAGCCGGGATGCTGGGGACATGCTGGCACAGGGCAAAAAGCCTGTGCTGTCGCTCGATTTCTCGCCGCTGCTGGGGCTGATGCCCCGCCGTATGCGCCGCGTTCCGCAGGCGGCAGTCACCATGCCGGGTGACAGCCGAGCCGCGGTCATGGCCTGGCTGCATCAGCGCGCCGCACAGCTGCCTACGGGGCGGCTGCTGACAGGCGCCGCGCCGCGCCTGCTGGCCGACCGCCTGCGCGGGCTGTCCCTGGCCGATACCG
>CALNAU010000102.1 GCA_937874275.1 uncultured Clostridia bacterium
ACGTACAGGGCCAGCGTCTTCAGGTTCTTTGCCTTGGCCCGGTGAAATGCTTCTGTTCGATTCATGATGGTTCTCCCTTCTCAGCGGGGGCTATGCTCCCTTGTGACCTTATGATAGAACAGGCTGCGCCAAAAAATATTGATTCGCATCATTATTATCACAGTTTGCGGGCAGCACAAAGGCCGCAGCATTGCGCGGCGGCCTTTGTTGGTTAACTTACAATATCGGGCTGTTGCCTTACTCGGCAACACCGCCAAGCAGGGCCTTGGCGACCTCCTTGGCCAGGTCCAGGTCCTCGGGGCGCGGGTTCCAGCTGCAGCGGATTTCGGGCTCCACCACGTCAAAGCCGGCCTCCGTCAACTCTTTGCGCAGCACCTTGGTGCACTCGCCGCTCCAGCCGTAGCAGCCGAACACGGCGGCTTTCTTGTTTTTAAACTTCAGCTCCTTGAGGAACTCCAGCCAGCCGCTTACCGAGGACAGAATGCCCTGGTGCACCGTGGGCGAGCCCACCGCGATGGCCTTGGATTTGAACACCTGGGTCATGATGTCGTTCTTGTCGGTCTTTGAGATGTTATACAGCTTGACCTTGGTATCGGGCGACAGCAGCGACAGCTCGCGCACGATGCGGTGGGCCAGCTTTTCGGTGCCCTCCCACATGGTGTCGTAAATGACCGTCACCTGGTCCTCCTGATAGTTCTGGCTCCACTTGTAGTAGGCTTCCACAATCTGGGTGGGGTTTTCCCGCCAGATGATGCCGTGGCTGGTGGCGATGATGTCGATGGGCAGGTTGAGGGCCAGCACCTCCTCCACCTTCTTTTTGACCAGGGGCGAGAAGGGGTTGAGGATGTTGGCGTAGTACTTCATCGCCTCTTCCCACAGGACGCACTGGTCGGCCTTGTCGTTGAATAGCTCTTCCACCGCGAAGTGCTGCCCAAAGGCATCGTTGGAGAACAGGATGTTGTCCTCCGTCAGGTAGGTGGCCATGCTGTCGGGCCAATGCAGCATGCGCATCTCCACAAACACCAGCTTTTTGCCATTGCCAATGTCCAGGCTGTCGCCGGTCTTGACGACGTTGAAGTTCCACTCCGGGTGATGGTACTGCCCCACCAGCGATTTGACGGCGTTGGCCGTGCAGTAGATGGGCGTATCCGGTATCAGCGCCATCAGCTGGGGCAGCGAGCCGCTGTGATCCACCTCGCCATGGTTGATGACGATGTAGTCAATCTTGTTCAGGTCGATTTCCGAGCGCAGGTTGTCCACAAACTCGGTGGAATGGGGCTTCCACACCGTGTCGATGAGCACGGTCTTCTCTTCCTCAATCAGGTAGGCGTTCTGGCTGGAGCCATGGTTGACCGAATAGTCCGCGCCGTGAAACTGCTGCAATTCCCAGTCAATCTTGCCCACCCAGGATACGTTGTTCTTGATATGCTTGCGCATGATGTGTTCCTCCTTGCCGTTGATATGTCCACTATACCGTGTTCAGATTGCGACTAAATATGATTCACATCAATATTTGATGATTTATTTCACGCCGAAGCCTCGAACACCGCCCGCAGGCCGTCCGCGTCCAGCAGGCGGATGACCCGATGTCCCTCCAGCGCCACCATGCCCTCGCGCTCCAGCTCCTTGAGCTTGCGGCTGATGGTCTCCGCGCGCAGGTTGATGGAGGCGGAGATGGTTTCCCGGTCGATGCGGATGACCTTGCCCCCGGCCTCGCCGCTAAGGTGCAGCAGAAAGCCCGCCAGACGCCCCTTGGCCTCGTTGAGGGAGAGTATCTCGTGCAGACGGCTCACGCGGGAATATTTGGCGCCCAGCTCCTCCAGCATGCGGATGCCGACGGTCGGGTCCTTCATGATGAGGGCCTCGATGTCGCGCTTGTGAATCTCGCAAAAACTGGCCGCCTCCAGCGCGATGGCGTTCACCTGCTGGCGCTGGCCGGAAAACAGGCGTTGCTCACCGTAGATATCCCCCGGGCCGATGATATCCAGCACATATTCCTTGCCCTCGGCGGAATAGTGGTTAAGCTTGAGTTTGCCCCGGTGAATCACCAGAATGCGGTCCGCCGGGTCCCCCTCGCGAAATACCATGGTGCCCGCCGTCACGTGGCGGTGTCCGGCGGCCTGCACCAGCTGGCGCTGCTCCTCCGCGGAGAGCGACTGGAAGATGTTAATCCGGGCGGTGCACAGCCCGGCGCAATCCTCGCCCTGGTGTTTGCTGCAGACTGATTCGCTCATACCCCATCCGTTCATCCGCCGCGGCGATACGGCGCGGCGCGCTTTTTGACATTGTACCCAAAGGCAATCCCTCGCGCAACCCATTCGCAAAAGCGCGTTGTGGCCTTCTTTTCACCATTTGCGATTTGGGTGATATGCGGTATACTGAGAACCACAGCCGAGGCGCCGGCGGGCGGCCGGGGCACCACTTGTGAGGAGGTTTTTCCATGCTGGAAAGCTGTTCATTCTTCCGTTTCATCGGCACGCCGATTTCCTGTGAACGCTACGGCAACGGCCACATCAATGTGACCTATCTGGTGCGAACCGACGCCGGGCGCGACTATATCATGCAGAAAATCAACCACAAGGTGTTCCGCGACGTGCCGGCGCTGATGCGCAACATCCACGCGGTGACCAGCTTTCTGCGCATCAGGGAGCCGGAGCCCCGCCGGGTGCTCACGCTGATTGAGACCACGGAAGGGGCCGTGTACCACCGGGACGCGCAGGGCGATTACTGGCGCGCGTATGACTTCATCACCGACAGCATTTGCCTGGACAAGCCCGAGGTGCTCGAGGACTTTTATCAGAGCGCGGTGGCCTTTGGCGGGTTTCAAAACCAGCTGGCCGACTTCCCCGCCGACACGCTGAACGAGACCATCCCCCACTTTCACGATACACCCGACCGCTACCGGAAACTGCGCGCGGCCATCCAGGCCGACAACCACGGGCGCGCGGGCGAGGTGCAGGAGGAAATTACCTTTGCCCTGGCGCGCGAGCAGGAGGCGGCCACCATGATGGACATGCTGCGCGCGGGCACCTTGCCGCTGCGCGTCACGCATAACGATACCAAGCTCAACAACGTGATGCTGGATAAGAACACGCGCACGGCGCTGTGTGTCATCGACCTGGACACCGTGATGCCCGGCCTGGCCGGCAACGACTTTGGCGACTCCATCCGCTTTGGGGCATCTACCGCGGCGGAGGACGAGCGCGACCTGTCTTTGGTCACCATGTCGCTGCCAGCCTACGAGGTGTATGTGAAGGGCTTTTTGTCCGCCTGCGGCGAGCGGCTGACCGCGTCCGAAATCGACACGCTGCCCATGGGCGCCAAGCTGATGACGCTGGAGTGCGGCGTGCGCTTCCTCACCGATTACCTCAGCGGCGATACTTATTTCGCCACCCACCGCCCCGGCCACAACCTGGACCGCTGCCGCACCCAGTTTAGGCTGGTGGCCGATATGGAGCACAAGTGGCAGCAGATGAATGACATCGTGACGAAGTACCGCCGAGACGCGAAGTAACGACCAATGAAAGGAAATACCATGAAAAAGCCTGTATTGCTGGCCTATAACCTCAGCGAGGAACGCGCAAAGCAAATTGCCCCCCTGACCGAAAAACACGCCATCCGCCTGCGCCCCGTGCCCCAAGCCGAATATGGCCGCACGCTGGCCGACCTGGTGGCCGAGCAGAGCGCCGCGTATGAGCCCTACGCGGGCGAGGGGTTTGACAGCGAAATGCTGGTGCTGGCCCACTTCCCATCGACACTGATTAACCAGTTTCTGGATGCCTTCCGGCAGGCCGGGGTGCCCTCGGTGCGGCTGAAGGCCGTGCTGACCGACAACAACAGCCAATGGCACTCCGCCCACCTACATGGCGAACTGTCGCAGGAGGAGGCCTATTTCCGCGCCATGCGTCAGGAGGCACAGCGCCGGGAGCGGGAGGGACAGAAATGACCCGCCGCCTGCTGGCGCTGCTGGCAGCCCTTTTGCTGGCGCTGGGCAACACACCTGCGCTGGCCGCAGACGCGGGCGTCATCCCCCTGCGCACGGTGGATGACCTGTTGGCCATTGCCAACAACCCGGCCGGGCACTACCGGCTGGAGAATGATATCGACATGAAGGGCGTGCGGTGGCAGCCCCTTGCCTTCAGCGGCACGCTGGAGGGCGGCAACCACGTGTTGTACAACCTGTCCATCGACACCATGGGCGCCGGCCGCGCCCAGACGGTGGACGGCAACCACAAGAAGTACGACACCGGCCTGGCCGGGCTGTTCTCCGTGGTGCGGGACGCGCAAATCCGCGACCTGCACCTGCTGGGCGTACAGGTGATGGTAACGGATGAGGGCAGCTGCTTTGCCGCGGGGCTGGCCGGCTTTGCCGAGAACACCACCATCACCGGGTGCAGCGTGCTGGGCCGCGTCCACCTGACGCAGAAGGGCCGTATCGGCGGCGTGGCGGGCCTGGTGGGCTTTGGCTACGGCCAGTTTGACAACAACAGCGCCGATGTGGAGCTGGTGTTTGTGGATGACAACCGCAAGACCAAGTGCGAGGAATTCTTAGGCGCCATCCTGGCCTGCGGTTATGGCGATGTGCGGGATAACCGGGTCAAGCTGTCCGGCTACGCCTCGGTGCACGGCTATGTACACAACGGCGGGCTGGTGGGCATGTACCATGTGCACGTCAAACAGGATGAGGCGCGCGAGGGCTATGTGACCGGCAACCGCGTGGAGGCGGTCATCCGCTTTTTTGAGCATGTGGCGGGCGATCGGCGCGCCTACTGCAAGCCCTTTGTCGGCGAAAAACTCAACCGCCCCGTGCAGATTGAGGACAACGAAGAAATATCGTTTGAAAAAATAGAGAGTAAAAAATACAAGGTGAACTTGCTGCCCGAGGTGCACGAGAACCCGGACTACATCACCGCCACCGTGCAACCCACCGATATCGCCTTTGGCTATACCATGCACACCTGCACCCAGTGCAAGCATACCTACATCACGGATTATGTGGCGCCCAAGGGAAGCGCGACCTAAGAAAAAAACTCCATACAACAAAAGGCTGCCGCAAGGCAGCCTTTTGTTGCGAATAGCGATATCAAACGCTGAGCAGTTCGGCCACTACCACCCCATCTGCCCGTATATCCAGCATCGCGTACCGCCCATCGTGCAGCGCGCCGGGGTTGAGCATCAATACGCCGTGGTGCCATTCCACCACCGGCTGGTGGGTGTGGCCAAAGCAAACCACCCGGGCATCCAATTCCCGGGCGCGCCAGTTGAGCGTCTCCAGGCTGCGCTTCACGTGGTAACCGTTGCCGTGGGCCAGTAGCACCTCCACGCCGCCGACGCGGGCCGTCAGCTCGGCCGCCACATCGGGCGGCGCGGTGAAATCGCAGTTGCCGCGCACCGCGTAGAAGGCAGGGCACCAGGCACGGTAGGGCATAATGTCCGACAGCCCGTCGCCGCAGTACAGCAGGGCGTCGGGCTTGCCCTCGCGCTCCAGGCGCTCCATCAGCGCCTGCAGGGTGCGGGTGGCGCCATGGCTGTCGCTGAGTACCAGCGCCTTCATCCCAGCGCCTCCAGCAGCTTTTGCATGGCGCGGGCGCGGTGGCTGACCTGCGCCTTCTCCTCATCGGTCATTTCGGCGAAGGTTTTGCCGTTCTCATACTCAAAGTACGGGTCGTAGCCAAAGCCCTGCTGCCCGCGCGGCTCAAACGTGACCACGCCGGGGCACACACCCTCAAACAGCCGCGACGGCAAGAAGGGCGAGGCCAGCGCGATGGCGCTGACAAACTGGGCCGTGCGCGGGGCGGGCACATCCTGCAGCTTTTCCATCAGCAGGGCATTGTTGGCGGCATCATCGCCGTGCACGCCCGCGAACCGCGCGCTATGCACGCCGGGCGCGCCATCCAGCGCATCCACCATCAGGCCGCTGTCATCGGCCAGGGTAGCGTAACCGGTGGCATCGCGCACAGCCTGGGCCTTGAGCAAGGCGTTGTCGGCGAATGTGGCGCCGTTCTCCTCCACGTCGCCGTCAAACCCGGCCTCATGCATGGACAGCAGGCGGTAGCGGTCGCCCAGCATGGCGGTCAACTCCTTGATTTTGTGGGCGTTGTTGCTGGCGATGACCAGCGTCTGCTTTTGCCCGATGACGCGCGCCGCGTCCCCCAACGCCTGCGCCTGCATGGCAAACAGCTGCGCGATGCCGCCCTGCGCCAGGCTGAGCAATTGGCCCAGCTCGGCCAGGGAGAATGCGCGCTCCTCCCCTGTGCCCTGCAGTTCGATGAAACGGAACTGCTCGTTCATTACGATGTTCATGTCGGCATCCGCCATGCTGTCCTCGCGGTAGCACAGGTCCAGCATGGGCATGCCGGCCACCACGCCGCAGCTGACCGCGGCCACCTGGTGGGCGATGGGCGATTCCTTGAGGGCACCGCGCTGCATCAGTCCGTCCATCGCCTGGCACAGCGCCACAAAGCCGCCCGTGATGGCTGCGGTGCGGGTGCCGCCGTCGGCCTCCAGCACATCGCAGTCAATGGTGATGGTACGCGGGCCCAGGCGCGACAAATCCACCGCCTGGCGCAGCGCCCGGCCAATCAGGCGGCCAATCTCCACGCCGCGGCCATCCTTTTTGACGCCGTCGCGCCGCTTGCGCGTGCCGGTGGAGGCCGGCAGCATGGCATACTCCGCCGTCAGCCAGCCCATGCCGCTGCCGCGCAGGAAAGGGGGCACGCCCTCCTCCACCGACGCGGTGCACAGCACGCGTGTACCGCCAAAGGCAATCAGGCAGCTGCCCGCCGCGGTGGAAATAAAGCCCGTCTGCATCTGTATCGCCCGCAGCGTATCGATCGCGCGGCCATCCAATCGTTTCATTACCGGTTCCTCCTTTAAGAAAAAGCGCCGGGGATTGCTCCCTCGGCGCCTGTGTGTCATGTCCAAATCAGGCGAGGATTTCGCCCTCATTCTCCACCGAGACCGCTTCCACATTGCGGATGGCCCAGCGGGCGAACACCATGGGGGTGTCCTGCGCGCCAACAGCCAGCACCACATTGTCTTCACGAATGCTGGTGATGGTGCCGTAGATGCCGCCGATGGTGCAAATGCGATCGCCGACTTTCAGGTTGGACAGCATGTCCTTGACCTTCTTGTCCTTCTTTTTCTGCGGGCGAATCAGCATGAAGTAGAACACCACCACGATGAGCACCATGGGCAGCAGCATCTGAATGAGCGCCGCCGTGGCGTTGGGCTCGCCAGCCGCCGCATCGCCTGCAGCCGCGGCCGCGGGAGCCGCCTCCGCAATCGCGTTTTGAATACCCAGTAACCAGTCGAACATTGAATACCTACCTTCCGGCCATAGCCTCTCAATATGGATGCCATTATAACAAGACGCAAAGAGGGATGCAAGGGTTTGGGAACAACCTGCCCGGCGATGTTTGACCGGCCCGTACGGTGGTATATTTGTTACACACTTTGTATCCGTGTTGTTTGAAAGGAGAACCCCGATGATTCTGAACGTATTGCTGTGGATTCTATTCGGTGCCCTGGCCGGTTGGGTAGCCGGCAAGCTGATGGGCAATGCCCAGGGCCTGGTGACCAACATCATCCTGGGCATCGTGGGCAGTGTGCTGGGCGGCTTAATCGCCGGTGTGCTGGGCATCCAGACCAGCGGCTTCAGCATTGGCGCCCTGTTGGTCGCCATTGGCGGCGCCTGCCTGGTGATTTTGCTGATGCGTGCCATCAAGAAGTAAGTCCCACCGAGACCCCAGGCCCTACCACTCCGGCTGAATCAAGCCGGGGTTTTTCTTTGGGCACGTAATCCCCCATCCTTTGGCTGTGTTTCTATGCAACACGGATGAACAAAATACTGCACGAGAATTGAGCCGTCTTCCATTGCTTTGGCTGCCGTTGAGGGCGCCAAGGAGGCATTGCATAATCCTTTGGGAAACTTTTTGTCCGATTTTCGCAATATATTCCCAATAAACGGTTGTATTTAGTTGTTTGTACTGTTATAATCCCCCATATATAGTAGGAAAGGGTGGGGCGCTGCCGTGAAAACTTTGGCTGAGACCATGGTTGTTCTTTGGGCAATTATGGCGGCGGCGCTGTTGCTGTATACGGCGCGCTCCCGCAGGCGTGAGCGCCTGTTGCTGGAGAAGCTGCGCGCCACCCCGCTGTACCTGCGCCTTTACCAGAAGTTAGATTATCTATTTCACCACTATGATATCGACCAGGTGCGTGTGGAGCAGCACGGCGTCACCGTCACCTCGGTGTACCCAGCGCACACGCTGCTTAATTTCGACTTCAAACAAAACGGCAACGGCAAGCGCTGCGACGCGGTCTCCCGCCTGGCAGCGCAGCTGCTGAGCGAGGATTTTGCCCAGTTGGCCCAAAGGGATGTTTACAAATTATCCCGCTACCGCGTGTACCGCGCCAACGGGAAAAAGGAATATGGCTTCTCCTTCACCATGCGCCGCCGCTATAAGGATCAAGTCATCAACGCGCGCAGCACGGTGCAGCTGCGGATCTTATAACCTGGCCACATACTCGGGCAGCTTGGGCAACCGCTGCTCAATCAACTGCTCCACATAGCGCTTGAGCGCCGCCACCGGGGCCTGCCGCAAGGCAGGCTCCGTTTTGTCGATGCCTATCTTCAGCACGCTGCGCAGCCAGTCTACGGTGGGGCCGTCCAGCGGCGTGGCATCGCTCTCCCTGCGGTAGCAGGATTTGCACACCAGACCGCCTGCCAGGGGATTGAGCCAGGCACCCTCGCCCGGCGCCAGCACCCGGCCGCACAGCACGCAGTGGTTCAGCCGCGGCTTGTAGCCAATGAGGGTGGCGAAGTGCAGCAAAAAAGCCGCCGTCACGGCGGCGGCATCCATATCGCTATAGGCCAGACGTGCCAGCGAGCGGGTGAGCAGTATCATCAGGTGCTCCTGCGGCTCCTCCGGCTGGGCGGCTGACAACGCGGCGCCCAGCATCAGCGAGGCGTAGCTCAGCCGGTCAAAGTCATCCCGCAGGGGGTAGAAACTATCACTCACGGCGCAGGAGGTCACTGTCTCGTGGCCCTTGCCCTTGTAGAGCACGTATTCGCCCAGGGTAAACAGCTCGCAGGCCGGCATCAGCGGGCTCTTTGGCCGCCGGCAGCCGCGCGCCACCGCGTCCACCCGCCCGCGACCCGGCGTGAGCAGGGTCAGGATGCGGTCGTGCTCGCGGTAGTCCACCCGGCGCAGCACGATTGCTTGCGTGCTCTGGTAGGCCATTTACCGCTGGTCGCCCATGAAGAACAGCGCCACGGTGCCCGGCCCCGAGTGGGCGCCAATCACCGCCCCGCAGGGGGACAGCATGAACTCGCCCGCGTTGGGCAGCCCTTCCTTGATGAGGTCGGCCACATACTGGGCATCCTCCTGGCAATCGCCATGGCTGATGAAGTACTTCTGCCCTTCCTTGGGGTTGGACAGCGCGATGGCCTTGTCGGCCAGCGCCTTCAGGGAACGCTTGCGTCCCTGCACCTTTTCAAAGGGCACCAGCTTGCCCTCCTCATTGACCCGCAGCACCGGCTTGATGCGCAGCATGCTGCCGATGAGGGCAGCCGACCGGGTCACCCGGCCGCCGCGGAACAGGTGGTTGAGGTCATCCACGGTAAACCAATGGTTGAGCTTTTGCCGGTTATCAGAAATCCACTGGGCGTTATCGGTCAGCGACATGCCCTGCGCGCGGTTTTGCAGCACGTAATCGGTCAGCAGGCCAAAGCCCAGCGAGGCGCACAGGGAATCCACAATCTCCATCCTTGGACCGTTGGGAAACTCCTCCCGCACCATGTCCCGCGCCATCAGCGCGCTTTGCAGCGAGCCCGAGATGCCGCTGGACAGGCACATGCACAGCAAATCCTCCCCGCGGGCCATCACCTCGCGGAAGGCGTTTTGATAGGTCATCACCGTAATCTGGGAGGTGGTCGCCTGGGCGCCGGCGCTCATCTGCTGATAAAAATCCTTGATATGCGCCTCGTCCCCCACCTTGTACGCATACTCCTGCCCGGCGATGCTGTAGTTCATCGGCAGCACCTTGAATTTCTCATAGCGGTCCACATAATACTTGGGCAGGTCAGAGCAGATGTCTACCATTATCCAATATCCCATGCGCGTTCCTCCATCCTTTGGTTGGGTTCATTGTATCAATGTGCAGGCACAGCGTCAACCAAAGGCGCGGGCGTATCGCTGTCCTTTCGCCGTTCTTGGCACGGATGGCCAAAGTATGTATAATGTGCAAGAGATTGCGCGGCGCAGGCCGCTGAAAGGTGGATGCCGATGGTCAACGCACAGGAGTTCGCCCAGGCGCTGAATCTGAAGTGGATTGTGCCCTCCACCAAGACGGAGTGGGACGTGACCTCGCCCGAAATCAACCGCCCGGGGCTTGAGTTCGTCGGCTTTTACGACCACTTTGCCTACAAGCGCCCGCAGGTGATGGGCAATGTGGAGATGAGTTATCTGGCCTCCCTCACCGCGCAGGAGCGCAGGGATTGCCTGGAGCGCTTTTTTACCTATCCGGTGCCGGTGATGATTGTGTGCCGCGGCTTGCAGCCCCATGAGGAAATGGTGTCCATTGCCCGCGCCCATGATGTGCCCATCCTGCAAAGCGAGGTAAGCACCACCGCCTTCATCGTACAGGCCATATTGTATCTAAGCAAGGTGCTGGCCCCCCGCACCACCAAGCACGCTGTGCTGGTGGACGTATACGGCGTGGGCATTCTGATTACCGGCGAAAGCGGCGTGGGCAAGAGCGAATCAGCGCTGGAGCTGATCAAGCGCGGGCACCAGCTGGTGGCCGATGACATTGTGGACATCCGCCGCGTAGCCCCCGACCGCCTGACGGGCGCCGCGCCCGAAACCGTGCGCCACTTCATGGAAATCCGCGGCATCGGCATCATCGACATCCGCGCCATGTACGGCGTGGGCTCGGTGCTGCTGACCAAGTCCATCGACATGGAAATCCACCTGGAAAACTGGAAAGAGAAAAAGGAATACGACCGCCTGGGCCTGACGGAGGAGACCACCCAGATCATGGGCGTCAACATCCCCTATCTGGTCATCCCGGTGCGGCCGGGGCGCAACCTGGCCATCATCATCGAGGTGGCCGCGCGCAACTTCAGCCTCAAAAAGATGGGCTATTCCGCGGCCAGGGAGCTGGACCGCAGGCTCAACGACATGATGAACGCCAACAAGGAATCCTAAGGGGGAGCGGCATGTATTTTATCGGCATCGACCTGGGGGGGACCCAAATCAAAGCAGGGGTGGTGGACGAGGCAGGCAAAGTGCTGGCCAAGGCCGAGACGGCCACACTGGCCGAGCGCCCCTATCAGGATGTGGTGCGCGACATGGCCGCGTGCAGCCTGAAGGCCCTCGAGGAGGGCAACCTGACCGTGGACAGCGTGGGCGGCATCGGCATCGGCATCCCCGGCATCGCCGACAACGTCACCGGCCGAGTAGTCTTTTGTACCAACCTGGGCTGGCACGATATCCCGCTGCGGGACGAGCTGAATAAATACCTGCAATTGCCGGTGGTCATCGACAACGACGCCACAGTGGCTGGCTTTGCCGAGAGCGTATGCGGTGTGAGCCGCGGCCTGCACTCCAGCGTGTTCCTCACCCTGGGCACAGGCGTGGGCGGCGGCATCGTCATCGACGGCAAGCCCTGGACGGGCGCCCATGGCGTGGCCAGCGAAATCGGCCACCTGACCATGGAGGTGGACGGCATCCCCTGCACCTGCGGCAAGAGCGGCTGTGTGGAGCGCTACTGCTCGGCCACGGCGCTGATTCGCATGGCGGGCGAGGTGTGCCTGATGCACCCGGACTGCGCCATCATGCAGCAGGCGGGCGGCGACCCCAAGAAAATCACCGGCCGCATCGTGATGGACCTGGCCAAGCAGGGCGACGAGTTCGCGCTGCGTATCTTCCACCGCTACACTAAATACCTGGCCATCGCCATCAACACCATCATCTCCTTCCTGGACCCGGAGATGGTGGTGCTGGGCGGCGGCATCAGCCATACGGGCAAGTTTTTGATTGACGGCATCGTGGAAAAGATTCCGCGTTACTTGATGTTCAAAACCATGCCCTTCCCCTCCATCGCTCTGGCCAGCCTGGGCAATGACGCCGGCATCATCGGCGCCGCCATGCTGGGGCGGCTGGGCACCGATTACGTTTAACCATTCAATCGGCAATATCTCACGAAAGAGGACATCACATGCACACCACGCTCGTCTCCACCCTGTTTTCCGACACCCCGGCCCAGGGCACGCAAATCACCGTCAGCGGCTGGGTTCGCACGCTGCGCGACAGCAAGACGTTTGCCTTCATCGAGCTCAATGACGGCAGCCATTTCAAAAACCTGCAAATCGTCTGCGATGACAGCCTGCCCAACTTCAAGGAGGCGGTCAAGCTCACGCTGGGCAGCGCGCTGACCGTCAAGGGCACGCTGGTGCTGACGCCCGGCATGAAGCAGCCCTTTGAGCTGAAAGCCGAGGAGCTGACCGTTAACGGGCTTTGCGAGGCGGATTTCCCGCTGCAAAAGAAGCGCCACTCCTTTGAGTACCTGCGCACCATTGCCCACCTGCGCCCGCGCACCAACACCTTTTACGCGGTGTTTCGCATCCGCTCGCTGGCCGCGCAGGCCATCCACCGCTATTTCCACGAGCGGGGCTTTGTGTATGTGCATACGCCCATCATCACCACCAGCGATGCCGAAGGCGCCGGTGAAATGTTCCAGGTGACCACGCTGGACATGGACAAGCCGCCGCGCGATCAGGCCGGCGCCATCCAGTACAAGGAAGATTTCTTTGGCAAGCACGCGTCGCTGACGGTATCCGGCCAGCTCAACGTGGAGGGCTTTTGCATGGCTTTCCGCAATGTGTATACCTTTGGCCCCACCTTCCGCGCCGAAAACAGCAACACCGCCCGCCACGCGGCCGAGTTCTGGATGATAGAGCCGGAAATCGCCTTCGCCGACCTGGAAGACAACATGGCGCTGGAGGAGGACATGGTGCGCACCATCATCGGCGATATTCTGCGCGAAGCGCCCGATGAAATCGCCTTCCTCAACCAATTTGTGGACAAGGGCCTGCTGGAGCGCCTGCAATTGGTGCGCGACAGCAGCTTCGCCCGCTGCTCCTACACCCAGGCCATCGATATCCTCACCGCCTCGGGCAAGGCCTTTGAGTACCCGGTCAAATGGGGCATGGATCTGCAGACCGAGCACGAGCGCTACCTCACCGAGGAGCACTACAAGCGCCCGGTGTTTGTGTATGACTACCCCAAGGACATCAAGGCCTTCTACATGCGCATGAACGACGACGGCAAGACCGTCGCCGCGGTTGACCTCATGGTGCCCGGCATCGGCGAGATGATTGGCGGCAGCCAGCGTGAGGAGCGCCACGACGTGCTCATGAACCGCATCAATGAGATGGGGCTGGAGGCGGAAGACTACACCTGGTACACCGACCTGCGGCGCTTTGGCACGGTCAAGCACGCGGGCTTTGGTATCGGCTTTGAGCGGCTGGTGATGTACTTAACCGGCATCTCCAACATCCGCGACGTGCTGCCCTACCCGCGTACGGTGGGCAACGCGGAGTTCTGATTCGTTACCTGTTTACACATTCCCTTTGGCACATGCCGGGCAGCGCGGCATGTGCTTTTTTGTTGTCCGTCCTGCCGAAAATACCTGTCTTTCAAAGGCCTTCTGTGCTATCATGCAGACTAAGAAAGTATTGTTCATGCGTATAATTCGCATAAGGACAATGCAATATACGCTGAAAGGGAGACAGATATGATCAACCAATTGGCTTTGGCGGGGCTGGTGCCCGTCATTAAGGTAGAGCGGGCGGAGGACGCGGTGCCGCTGTGCCGGGCGCTGGCCGCAGGCGGGCTGCCGGTGGCGGAGATTACCTTCCGCACCGATGCGGCCGAGGAGGCCATCCGCCGTGTGCACGCGGAGTTGCCCGATGTCATGCTCGGCGCCGGCACGGTGCTGGGCGTTGAGCAGGCCGACCGCGCCATAGCGGCAGGCGCCGGCTACATCGTTACCCCCGGCTTCAACTCAAAGGTGGTGAACCACTGCCTGCAACAAGGCTATCCCGTGCTGCCGGGCTGTGCCGGGCCGTCGGATATCGAAGCGGCGCTGGAATTGGGCCTAAAGGCCGTTAAGTTCTTCCCCGCGGAGGCGCTGGGCGGCGTCAAAACGCTCAAGGCGCTGCTTGGGCCCTACCACATGATGCATTTTGTGCCCACCGGCGGCATCAACGAGGGCAACCTGAAGGACTACCTGAGCATCCCCCAGGTGCTGGCCTGCGGCGGCAGCTGGATGGTGCCCGATACGCCATCAAGTCGGCAGACTGGGGCAAAATTGAGCAGCTGACCCGTGCCGCGGTGCAGCAGGTGCTGGGGTTGGAACTGCGCCATGTGGGCCTCAACCACCCCGATGCCAAGGCCGGCATGGCAACCGCCGAGCTGCTCAGCCAGTTGACCGGCTGGCCCATCCTGCGCGACAGCGAACGCGGCTGCTTTGTGGGCGATGGGTTTGAGGTGATGAAGCTGCAGGGCCGCGGCACCTATGGGCATATTGCCCTGGCCGCCAATGACCTGCCCCGCGCCAAGTGGCACCTGGAGCGGCGCGGTTTCCAATTTGACGAGGACAGCCTGGAGCTGGACGCGACCGGTAGGCCGCGCCTGATATACATCAAGGACGAGGTGGCCGGCTTTGGCATCCACCTGTCGCAAAAGTGAGGGAGCAACCATGATCAAAGCAATGACCTTTGGCGAAGTCATGCTGCGCCTCAAGTCCCCCGGGCATGAGCGGCTGCTGCAATCGGCCAGCCTGGAGGCTACCTTTGGGGGCGGCGAGGCCAACGTGGCGGTATCGCTGGCCAACTACGGCATGCCGTCGGCGTATATGACAGTTCTGCCCAAAAACGACCTGACCGCGGCCTGCCTGCATCAGATGCGCGGCTTTGGCGTGGATGTCAGCCGCGTGGTGTACGGCGGCGACCGCATGGGCGTGTATTACCTGGAGACGGGCAGCAACCAGCGGGCAAGCAAGGTCATCTACGACCGGTCGCACAGCGCCATGGCCCAGGCCAAGCCCGGCGATATCGACTGGGCGGCCACCTTGGACGGCATCGGTTGGTTGCACATCACAGGTATCACCCCCGCCATTAGCCAGAGCGCGGCCGACCTGTCGCTGGAGGCTGTACAGGCCGCCAAGCGCACGGGCCTGACGGTGAGCTGCGACCTGAACTACCGCAAAAACCTATGGAAGTACGGCAAGAAAGCCACCGAGGTGATGAGCGAGCTGGTGCGATATGTGGATGTGGCCATCGCCAACGAAGAGGATTTCCAGATGAGCCTGGGGCTGACCGCGGGTGAGCACGATGTGGAGCGAGGCGAGATTGATCCCGATGCCTACCGCGCCATCGCGCAGGCCGCCATGCAGCGCTTCCCCAACCTCAAAAAAGTGGCCATCACGCTGCGCCAATCCCAGTCGGCAGACCGCAATCTGTGGCAGGCCTGCCTGTGGGACGGGCAGGAATTCCTGCTGAGCAGGCAATACGAAATCACCGACATTGTGGACCGCGTTGGCGGGGGCGACAGCTTCTGTGGCGGTCTGATTTACGGCCTCAACGCGTATGATAACGCGCGGGACGCGCTGGAGTTCGCGGTCGCGGCCAGCTGCCTTAAGCACACAATCCCCGGCGACTTCAACCGCGTCACCGTGGCCGAGGTGGAAGCCCTGATGAAGGGCAGCGGCTCCGGCCGGGTGCAGCGTTAGTCGACCAATGCCGCTTCAATAGTTATTGACAGATAGGAGGACCCATGGAAGTTAGGTTTGCGTCATCCCCCGAATGCGTGAAGGCGATGGATACCCAGGCTTTGCGCCGGGAGTTTCTGATCGAGGATTTGTTCCGCGCCGATGAGGTCAAGATGGTCTACAGCCACATTGACCGCATCATCACCGGCAGCGCTGTGCCCAAGAGCAAGGCGCTGAAACTCGACGCGGGCGATGCCCTGCGCGCCAAGTATTTTCTGGAGCGCCGGGAACTGGGCATCATCAACGTGGGCGGCCCGGGCAAGGTGGTGGTGGACGGGCAGGAATACGCCCTGCGCCACCGGGACGGCATGTATGTGGGCCGCGGCAGCAAGGACATCACGCTGCACAGCGACAGCGCGGATACACCGGCCATGTTCTATCTCAACTGCGCGCCCGCGCACACCGCCTACCCCACCAGGCTCATCAAACCCGAGGAATGCCAGCAGGTAGAGCTGGGCACGCTGGAGGAAAGCAACCACCGCGTCATCACCAAGTACATTCTGCCCGGCCAGGTGGACAGCTGCCAGTTGGTGATGGGTATGACCACCCTCAAGCCTGGCAGCGTGTGGAACACCATGCCCTGCCACACCCACGACCGCCGCATGGAGGTGTACCTCTACTTTGGCCTGCCCGAGGATGCCCTGGTGATGCATTACATGGGCCAGCCCAGCGAAACCCGCCACGTGGTGATGCGCAACCTGCAGGCCATCATCTCCCCCAGTTGGAGCATCCACGCGGCCAGCGGCACGCGCGCCTATACCTTCATCTGGGGCATGGTGGGCGAGAATCAGGATTTTGACGACATGGACCATGTGCCCATGGCGGATATCATGTGAGGAGGCACGGCATGGATATCTTTTCCCTGCAGGGCAAGGTAGCATGGGTCACAGGCGGCGGCCGGGGCATTGGCTTCTCCATGACAGCTGGCCTGGCGCAGGCTGGCGCCCGCGTGGTGTTCAACGCGCGCTCGAAGGCATCGGTGCAACAAGCACTCACTGCCTTCAAGGCGCAGGGCGTGGACGCCCGCGGGTTCGTGTGTGACGTGACGGACGAGCAGGCCGTGCAAGCCCTGGTCCAGCAGGTGGAGCAGGAGCTTGGCCCCATTGACATACTGGTCAACAACGCGGGCATCATCAAGCGCGTACCCATGCACGAGATGGCGGCTGAGGAGTATCGCGAGGTCATCGACATCGACCTGGTGGCCCCCTTCCTATGCGCCAAGGCGGTGCTGCCCGGCATGATGGCTAGGCGTGCGGGCAAAATCGTCAACATCTGCTCCATGATGAGCGAGCTGGGCCGGGAGACCGTCAGCGCCTACGCGGCGGCCAAAGGCGGCCTGAAGATGCTGACCCGCAACATCGCCAGCGAGTACGGCGGCTACAACATCCAGTGCAACGGCATTGGCCCGGGCTACATCGCCACCGAATTGACCGCCCCACTGCGCGAACGCCAGCCGGATGGCAGCCAACATCCCTTTGATCGCTTCCTCACCGATCGCACCCCGGCGGCTCGCTGGGGCAGCACCGACGACCTGGTGGGGCCGCTGGTGTTCCTGTCCAGCCGCGCCAGCGACTTTGTCAACGGCCACATTCTGTACGTGGATGGCGGTATCCTGGCCTATATCGGCAAGCAGAGTTAGGGTGATTATTCCAGCTCCTAACAATCGTGCCCCGGCGCTTGCATGCGTCGGGGCAATTTGCATCCTATTAGTTTGGCTCTAACCCTGTGTCTGCTTTTGCAGCGCCTCCCACAGGCCGGACAGGTAGCCACAGCCGATGGCGCGGTCATACAGTCCATAGCCGGGCATGGCTTGCTCACCAAAGATATCGCGGCCGTGATCCGGCCGGATGACGCCGTCAAACCCGCTCAGGTAGAACGCCTGCATGATGGCATACATGTCCAGCGACCCATCCCGGGACAGATGGGCGCACTCCTCAAACACACCGGGCGAGGTATGACGCACATTGCGCACATGGGCAAAGTGGATGCGCCCCTGAAGTCCGCGGATGATGGCGGACAGGTCGTTGTTTGGGTTGGCGCCAAGGGACCCCGTGCACAGCGTTACGCCATTATGGGGGTCATCCACCGCCGCCACGATGCGTGAAAGCCCCTGCGCGTCCCCCACGATGCGGGGCAGCCCGAACACCGACCACGGCGGATCGTCCGGATGGATGGCCATGCGGATGCCATAGCGCCGGCACACCGGCATCAGCGCCTGCAGGAAGTATACCAGGTTGTCAAACAGCTTCTGCGCATCCACCTGGCTGTACAGCTGAAACAGCCGCTGCAGCTTGGTTACGCGCTCCGGCTCCCAACCGGGCATCACAAACCCCTGAGCGATGCGCGACATGTATTCGTTCATGCGCTGGGGGTCCAAGGTATCCACCAATGCCTGGTCGTAGGCGAATACGGTAGCGCCGTCCTCGCGCATATGCTTGAGCTCAGTGCGCGTAAAGTCGAACACCGGCATGAAGTTGTAACAAACCAGGTCGATGCCTTCCTCGCCTAGGTGCTCCAGCGTCCGGATATACCGGTCGATATACATGTCGCGCTCCGGCAGCCCGGCCTTGATGGCGTCATGCACATTGACGCTTTCGATGCCGCACACTTCAAGCCCGTGGACCTTCACCTGCGCCTTCATGTGACGGATGGCGTCCCGCTCCCACACCTGGCCTGGCAGGGAACCGTACAGCGTGGTCACCACGCCCACCACCCCCGGCACTTGGCGGATGTGCGCCAGCGGGATGGTATCATGTTCTGCGCCAAACCAGCGCATGGCAAGCTTCATACCTGTGCTCCCTTCCTCTTACGCGTTACGCGTGAAAACGCTCAGCCGGCACCACGCCGCGCAAATAGGCAATCGCCTCCTCCGCTCGCGCGGGAATCTGCGTAAGCGGCAGGATATAGGCCTTGCCGGCCTCCACATAGATGTAAATCACCTGCCCGCGCAGCCAGACGCCGTATACCATTTTCCAGGCGAAACGCTGCTCTTCCTGCTTGGGTGCTCGCACCAGCAGCGCGCCGGGATCCTCGCCCAACGCCAGCGTATAGGCAGGACGGCTGCCGCCCTTTAAACCAAGACGCGTACGCAGTTGCTTGAGCGTCAGCGCGTAGCGTGCAAAATGCGCGCCGGGGAACACCAGCCCCACCGCCAGCAACACGCCGCCCAGCAGCCAGGCACCGCGCTTGCCGCCCGCGGCCGCCGCAAAGCTGCCCATCGCCAACGCGACAAACACGACCAGAAACAACACCGGCCGCCGCCAGCTGCCCGTGCGAATCAGGCGATCAAATACGGAGAAAGACCGATAGGTCGGCCAATCCATTCTTACCTCCACCGTCAACTCCTTACTCACCCAACTACCTTTCCCTTCGCCCGTTTATTCAGAATATGCGATGCCAGCAGGCTCATATGGACACCATCGCTTGGCCGGTCACCAGCATTGCTCATCACACGCTATCATTCATCACCCAGCGCTCTATCCGTCACATAATATATTCGTTTCTGCCAGTGATGTCAAAGTGAAACCACCTTTGCGGTATCGCGCTTATTTCGATGAAGGAGGCGTCATTACACCTTCTGTTGTCGGTTGTGTAGGTTAGTCAAACATGTTGGACAGTGAACGCTCTCAGGTACTCCACCGGGGA
>CALNAU010000103.1 GCA_937874275.1 uncultured Clostridia bacterium
AGCACCTGACTCTTAATCAGGGTGTCCCGGGTTCGAGTCCCTGAAGGCGCACCAAGAGAATCCCTTGAAAAATCAAGGGATTCTTACTGTTTTGAGCAGCGTTGCATTATCGATAATTGCGGCCATTAAGGGTAGTTTTGGGGTGTCGTGGTGACAATTTTGGTGCACTTGTCGCAACGGCTGAAGGTGTACACTATCGAATCCTTCACTTCAAGTCAATAATCAATGCCTGGATCATTGTCAAAGTCTACAACATAAGGCTTGCCATGATCCAGGCAGTTTTTTATCAGGACAATCATTTCGGTTTCTTCCATATTCTGCAGCACGAACACTGGAAAGTTTTCATTGAATCGTTCGACATATGCCAATAGCAACTGCTGTAATCCGATTTTTTGAAGATTTCCATTGTAATTATTCATATACACCACCACCCCTTCATATCAAGTATACACGATGGGGGTGAATGGGGGCCGCGGGACAAACTTCATGGTTTTTTCACTTGGTTAGATTGGCATACAGACTCTCTAATTGCTACGCATACGATGATGCCTTGTGTAACTGGCAATCCCCGCCGTGATGACCAGTGCCAGGACAACCAGCGCCAGCGGCAGCATCAGATGATTGTCCCCGGTGGGGGGCAAGGGAGCCTGGTTGATAAAGCGGATATCACCGGTATGCGGCAGGCCATCCTTCAGCCATTCCACCCGGGAGGATAACTCATTGCCCTGTGCGGTGACGGCAACCCTGGCGGTGTAGATGGTGCTGTCATACTGGATGTCGGCATCATCGCCCTTCACCTCGGCGATGGTGTAGAGAAAACTGCCTGTGCGGCTGAAACTGCGCGGCTTAAAGGCAAAGGCGCCGGAAGCGTCGTGGGAGACAGTGTCCAGGGTATTGCCTTGCCAATCCCTCAGAACAAAGCGATACTCCCCGCCCTTCAGGTGATGGTTGACCGCCTGCTTTTGCCCGCCCAGGGGCACGTGGATGGGGGCATAATCAACAGGTGCAGGCGTAGGCGTCCACCGGGCGTTGGTCATGCCCAGCAGCACGCGGTGCGCCTCTGGGTCGCGCGTCACCTCGCCCTGCTGCCGCCAGCCGTCGGTGATGGCGTTTTCCGCCAGGTTGAAGCTTGCGGGCATCAGCCAGGGCAAGTGGGCAAAGGTATGCGTGTTGTTGGGGGCGACGCCCAGCTCAACTTCATATAGGGGCAAAAAGCCCGCCAGCGCATTGTCGGCCTCGGCCTGGGTAAAGGTGTAGACCTTGCCGGTTGGTTGCTCCTGCAAGTCAACCCATTCATGGTAAGTCAGCTCATGGGCCAGCTGATAGAAAAAGCCGGGCAGCGCCGCGTCCACCTCCTGCACCCAGGCGCCCATCAGCAGCCGGTCGCTAAACTGCCGGCCAATCAGCGTGGGCAGCATGGCGCGCGCTTTTTGCGCCAGGTTTTCCCCGTTGACCAGCAGCGTGATGGCAGCCTGCTCGCTGCCCGTCGGGTTGCCCGACCAGGTCTTCTCCACCCGCACACAGCGCGTATCGGCCGTGAAGTGGGTCTCCAGATAATAGCGGGTACCATCCAGCACGGCGCTGATATAGGGGCTGCCATAATAATCCGTGCCCAATGGCGGGTCGGCGGCCAGCGGATTGAAGGCGGTGCGAATTTCGAAAATAACGGCGCTCTGGGCGGGCAGCGCGGGGATGCTGATGCTCAGCACATTGTTCTCATAGGTGGCGATGCCCTCGGGCAGGATGGGGACAAAGCGATCCCGGTACGCTGCATCCAAGCCGGCCCTTTCGTTCAGCCATACCGTCGAGGTGCCGCCGTAGATATAGTCCAGCGATACTTCGCCCGTTGCCGGGTCCGGCGTCAGCTCGGGGATCATGCCCTGGCTAATTAAGTCGCTGAAGTCAATGGACAACAGGCCGTTATGCAGTTCGTGGTCACTGCCCAGAATGACGCGCCAGGCAAGTTTGTTTCCCTCGTACCACACTTGGGTCACCATGACGCCGGGGCTTGGCTGTACTCGCCATTCCTCGCCGCTCCAGGGGAACACACCGGACACCTTATGCGGTTATAGTCATAGTCTGCCGTGCCCCAAAGCGTCCTATCCATGGCGATTTGGTTGTACCAATCTATCTGGCAGGGAGTGGAGCGGTCGCCGTTCTTCAGGGGCGGCAGCGTGTCCTGAAAGGTGTTGGTGATGGTCACCTGGCCTTGGCCGTCCCTGGTGATGACGCGCAAGTAGCCCGGCGGGCCGATGAAGTTATCCAGGTTGCCGGCCAGCTGGGGGTCGCGGATTTGCACTACCGTATAATCGATGGGGTTGTTATTGGCGTCCACCAACGTGAAGTTCTCAAGCGAAAAGGTATGGGTGAACGTATCTTGGTCAACCGGAATGGCTTGCGTGTGAAGCGGGGTCACCAATGTCAGGCGGTGCCCCTGCGGTGTCAACTGATCCGGCACCCGCGTCGCCAAAGCGAAATAGGTGGGGATGCGCTGCTGCGACGTGTCATTGAGCCAATGATGGGTG
>CALNAU010000104.1 GCA_937874275.1 uncultured Clostridia bacterium
CGGACGCGGCTTTCTACCGCTCCGATGGCAGCCACGCCGCCCCTGCCGGCAGCCACGCCGCCCCTGCCGGCAGCCAACTGGCCGCCCAGGTCATCGCGGAAGCGCTGTGCCCGTAGGCCCTGTGCCCAACCGGGCTCGAATATGATAAAATAGGCGGCAAGGGAGGCATAACATGGAGAACAACTGGCTAACCCGAAACCGGCGAACCCTCACCTGGGTGCTGATCGCGCTGGCGGCCGCTGCCTTTTTGTACAGCGTGCGCCGCAGCCTGATGGGCACCCTGACACCGTTCCTGTACGCGGCAGTGTTTGCCTACCTGCTTAACCCGCTGATTAATAACCTGGAGGCGCGCGGCATCAAGCGCTTCTGGTCATCTTTGCTGACCGTGCTGTTCGTGTTCATCACGCTGGTGATATTTGTCGCCATGTTTGTCCCCTCAGTCATCAGCGACGCCACCACCGTGGTTCGCCGGCTGTCGCTGAACATGGACAAGCTGAAAATCATGATGGAGGACGCCCTGGGGCGTCTGGACGGCATGCTGGGCGGCGCGCTGGAGGTGGATGGCAAGTTTGACGACCTGGTGCGCACGGGCGTACAGCTGCTGACGGACGCCATCAGCCGCGTGGTTGCCTCGCTGGGCGGGCTGATTGACGTGCTGCTGATTCCGGTCATCACCTTCTACCTGCTCAAGGACAAGGACCTGCTGCTGCGCGACATCGCCGGCTTCTTTGGCGAATCCCAGCGCGCGCGGCTGAAGGACGTCGGCCGCGAAATCAACCGGCTGCTGTCGGGCTACGTGAAGGGCAAGATTCTCATCAGCCTGTTCATCGGCCTTTTCACGGGTGTGGGCAGCCTCATCATCGGCATCCCCAACGCGCTGACCATCGGCATTGTGGCCGGCCTGTTTGATCTCATCCCATACTTTGGCCCCTGGCTGGGCGGCATTCTGCCGGTATTAATTGCCCTCATCAGCCCCACGCCCATCAAGGCGCTGTGGGTGGTGATTCTGATTCTGATTATCCAGCAGGTGGAAAGCAACCTCATCACCCCGCGCGTCATTTCGCAGCGGGTGGGCATGCATCCCCTGGTGGTCATGTTTTCGGTGATGTTCTTTGGGTCCGTCATGGGCATCTCCGGCATGGTGCTGGGCGTGCCCATCATGGCGGTGCTCATCGCGCTGCTCAATCGCGTGCGCAGGGGAGGCATCCCAGCGCCCACCCCGCCCCCAGAGACCGTGCCGCCTTCCCCCTCTGCCCCGGCCAACGTTACGCCGGATGAGATACCCCCGGAGACGCAGCCATGAGCCAGCAAACACATACAGCAGACAAACCCCGCTTTATCAGCACCAGGGGCAGCGCGCCGGACCTGTCGGCCAGCGCCGCCATTTTACAGGGGCTGGCCCCGGATGGCGGGCTGTACATGCCCGACCGGCCGCTGGGTGATATCGCGCCGGCCGCAAGCTACGCGCAGACTGCCCTGGCCGTATTACAGGCAGCCTTCGGCGAGGATTATGAAGCTGAGGTACTGCAATCCATCGCCGACAAGGCTTACAACGCGCAGCGCTTTGACGAGAAGCAGATTGTCCCCCTGCGCCGGGTGGGCGACCGCCATGTGCTGGAATTGTTCCACGGCCCCACCGCCTCCTTTAAGGACCTGGCGCTCAGCGTGCTGCCCCCCCTGATGGCCATCGCCCGCCAGCGTCTGGCGCCCGACCGGGAGATTCTGGTGCTGACCGCCACCAGCGGCGACACGGGCTCGGCCACCATGGCCGGTTTTCGGGATATGCCGGGCATCAAGGTCATCGTTTTTTACCCCGAGCATGGGGTGAGCCCTGTGCAGCAGGCGCAGATGCAGCGCATGGCGGGCGACAACCTGCGCGCAGTGGCCATCCGGGGCGATTTTGACCAGGCGCAGCGGGGCGTAAAGCAAATCTTCGCCCGTGCGCAGGATATCGCGCCTCAATGCCTGCTCAGCAGCGCCAACTCCATCAACATCGGCCGGCTGATTCCGCAAATGGCCTACTACCTGCACGCCGCGCACCAATTGGGTGAAGGCGCAAAACCGCTTTTCTCGGTGCCCACGGGCAATTTCGGCGATATCTTCGCCGGGGCGTTGGCCGGTCAGTCAGGTCTTTCCTTGAGCGGCTTGGTGTGCGCCACCAATGACAACCGCGTGCTCAAGGATGTGCTGGACACCGGCGTGTACGACCGCCGCCGCCCGCTGCACAAGACGCTGTCCCCCTCGATGGATATTCTGGTGTCCTCAAACTTTGAGCGCGCGGTGTATGCGGCAGCCCAAGGTGACGCCGCACACGTGAGCGGGCTGATGACCGAACTGGAGCGGGAGGGGCATATGACCCTGCCGCCGCAGGTGCATAGCAGGCTGCGGGCCAGTTTTGCCGTGGCCTCGTGCACCGACGAACAAGCGCTACGCACCATGCGAGCGGTAAACGAGCGCCACGGCTACCTGCCCGACCCGCACACCGCCTGTGCCTGGCAGGCGCTGGACGATATTTCAGGGCGTGGAGCACCAAATCGGCCTGCTGTGGTCTTGGCCACCGCCTCGCCCTACAAGTTTCCGCAGGCAGCCCTGTCCGCCCTGGGGCTGCAGGTGCCCAATGACGCGCGCGAGCAACTGCTCAGCCTGTCCCGCCATACCGGCATCCCGATGCCGCGGGCGCTGGATGGCCTCTTTGACCAGCCGGTTCTGCATGACGAGGTGATTGACCCGGACGACATGGTCGCATACGTGCAGCGGAGGGCCACCGCATGGTAAGCCTGCGGGTGCCGGCCTCCACCGCCAACCTTGGTCCGGGGTTTGACTGCCTGGGCTGCGCGCTGTCGCTCTACCTGCGCTGTGCTTTTGAGCTGCGCCCAGCGGGCGAGGTCAGCATCAGCGGCTGTCCGCCCGAATACAACAATCCGGAGAACCTCCTCTACCGCGCCTATTTGGCGGGGCTTGACCATTTGGGTCTGCCCGCCACGGGGCTTGCCGTTGAAGCCGCGTCAGACATCCCCTATGCCCGCGGGCTGGGCAGCAGCGCCGCGACCATTGCCGCAGGCATCGGGGCTGCCTATCTGCTGCACGGGCGGACGCTCGACCGGCCAGCCATCTTTCGGATGACCGCCCGCATGGAGGGGCATCCAGACAACGCTGCCCCCGCGGTGCTTGGCGGGTTGCGCGCGGCCATGCAGGAAGAGGGCAATCTCTATGAAGTCGAATTGGCGCTATCGGACAGCCTGCAATGGACGGCGCTGATTCCGGATTTTGAACTGCCGACCACCAAGGCTCGCGGTGTGCTGCCTGCCTCCCTGCCCAGGGCGGATGCGGTATACAACCTCTCCCATGCCATGCTGCTGATGAAAGCCATGGAAATGGGCGATTTGCCCCTGCTGCATGCCGCCCTGCGCGACCGCATACACCAGCCCCACCGTCTGCCCCTGATTTCGGGTGGCGAAGCCGTTTGGCAAGCGGCGCAAGCATTCGGTGCTGCTGTGTTCCTCAGCGGCGCCGGTCCGACCCTGATGTGCATCCACAAAGATTCATCTTTTGCACCCGCAATCCAAATGCATCTGCCCGAGGGGTGGCGACCCCTCCCGCTGCAGCCCGATCAAGCCGGCATTCAGCAGGGATAAGGATCTATTCCATTCAAAAAGAACGGACGCCGGTTGGCGCCCGTTCTTTTTTGGTGTTTCAGTATTGTTTCTGTTATACGCCCAAACTCCTGCGGCTGACGAAGCCGCGGGCTGGTTTGCCGCTGCCCTCAAAGTTGGGTATCTCCACCCAGGCCCAGAAGTCATTCAGATAGCCCAGCAGATAGAACGTGTTGCCTGCCGTGATCCGTTTGGCCAGCTCACGGTTTGTGCTGACAATGGGGTCATCCACAAACAGCGAGGTGGATACATTGGCCTTGGCGATGTATGTCACATGCAGCTGTTGCAGCTGCTGGACAATATTGGCCGGAATTGCGCTCAGGGTTACAAAGCCGATACGGTATCCACCGTTGGACAGGCCATACCCAATCAGCGCGAACTCTCCCTCCCTGCCGTATACGCGGATGGTACCGCCACCCAGTGTGGCATTGCCGACGCGATAGAACGCGTTGCCAGGCCCGGTGAATACCGGGTAGCTGCCGGGGTTCGGTTTGGTCTTCAAGTAGTTGGGCAGATAGGTTGGGGTATCGCCGGACGGCGGCTGAGGCTGGGGCTGCGGTTGTGGTTGCGGCGCGGGGTTACCGCCCGATTTGTAGGTGAAGTTCACCTGCCAGGGGGATGGATACCCTTCCGCGGTGATGTTCACATACACTTGACGCGGGCTGGTCAATGTGTAGCCTGGCACAAAGGCATCATTGGCGCTGACGTAGTTTTGCCCGTTGCCGACATAGGCTTTGGTGCGATAAATTTCATTGCCGTTCTGATCCTTGTATACCACACCCACTTCCGTCATGTTGGGGGATGGGGCGGGCGGTGCGGGCGGCACAGTTGGCACCGGCGGCGCCACCTGTGTAGGCGCATATACAAATGTCACCGAATTGGGCGTTGCCACCCCATAGGCGCTTACGTTGACCACCGCGGGGCTGGCGCTTTGAAGGGTGTAGCCAGCGCCCGCCAGGGCGTTATCAGGCATCACATAGTTGACACCCGGGTTGAGCGTGAGGTATGCCACGTTGAGGTAGGCACCCGCGTTTGACATATAGTATACCGGCACCGTGGCCGCGGCCTGTGGGGCAGCGGTCGGTGTGACCGTCAGCGCGTAGATGAAGGTGACCGATGCCGGCATGGGCATCATGTTGCTGGACACCGAGACCACCACATCGGCCGGGCCCACCAGCGTGTAGCCCGAGAGCACCAGCGCCGCGTTGGGGCGAATCAGGCGGCTGCCGGGCGTCAGGCTCAGCACCTGGGTGTTGAGCGTCACACCGTATATATCGCGGTAGTAGACCGGCAGCTGGGCGGTGGTTTGCGGTGCCGGGGTCATCGGCACGCTGTATGGCCTGTAGGTGAACACCACGCTGGAGGGCGTGGCCGTGCCGCTCCAATCCACATTGACGGTGACGCGGCGGCTGGACACCAATGTATAGCCCGCAGGCACCTTGCCATCGTTGGCGGGCACAATGTTTACGCCGTAGAGCAGCGTTACGTAGTCGGTGGCCAGGACGGCCCCGGCTTCGGTGCGGTAAGTGACGGAGATGGTCTTCCTGATGGCGCTGGTATCCTGCCCGCCGGGGTACTGGCCTGTGCCGCCGGGGGCAAAGCTGGTGAGGTTGTTGGATACAAAGCCGGTCTGGCCGTTGTCCAGCAAAATCTCATACCAGCCGGAAGGCGCGGTGCCGATACACGGGTAGATGGAGCCCGGCAGCACCGTCGCCACCACAGGATAGGTGGTCGCCCCGCCGGTGCGCACATTGACATAGGACGAGTTGGTCACCGTGACCGTTCCAATGATATTGATGCCATCGGCCAGCACCGGAACAACGCCCACCAGCAGGGCCATTGCCAGCAACAGGCTGAGGGCAGCCCGGATGCTCCTTGCATGCTTCATCGCCAAAACCTCACTTTGCTTGCCGAAAATCGTGTTTATGTGCCGATAGGATTGTACCCACTTTTATGTCACCTACAACCGGCCGACCCTATCCTATCGACTATCCATACAACGACTCTGCGGGGCGCTTTCATGCATGATTTTGCCGGCTTATGGGACTTATGGTAAAATCATTGCAGCATTATCCGGCAAGGAGGAACCATGCCTCGTCCCAATCACGACGCCTTGATGCAGGCGCTCATCGACAGCCTGTCAAAGGACGGCCCGCGTCCCCGGCTGCTGCTGCATTGCTGCTGCGCGCCGTGCAGCACCGCGGTGCTGGAGCGGCTGCACCAACATTTCGACATCACCGTGTTCTACGATAACCCAAACATCGACACCTCGTCCGAGCACGAGTTGCGCGCCAAGGAGCTGCAACAATTAACGGCCCGCAGCGGCCTGGCTGATAAAGCCGTGATACAGCCCTACGACCCGGCATCCTACTACGCGGCTGTGCGCGGCCTGGAGCAGGAGCCCGAGGGGGGCGCGCGCTGCGAGCGCTGCTTCGCGCTGCGGCTCAGAAACGCCGCCCGCTACGCGGCAGCGCATGGCTATGACTGCTACACCACCACACTGACCATCAGCCCCATGAAAAACGCGGCGCTGCTTAACGCGCTGGGCGAACAGTTGGGGCAGGAGGAAAATATTCCCTTCCTCAACAGTGATTTTAAAAAGCGCGGCGGCTATTTACGCTCCACCGAGCTGAGCCGCCAATACGGCATCTATCGTCAGGACTATTGCGGGTGCGTGTTCTCCCGCGCGGCGAGGGACCGCCGCCTGGGCCAGCGAAAGGACTAAAACCGGTTGCGCACCTTTTCGGCAAAGCCGATGAGGATGGCGATATCGACTGCCCGGCCGTCATCCAGCAACGCCCGGCCGGTGAAGCGGCCAAACACCTGGTGCTGGTCCGTCTCGATGATGAGGGTCGTGGTGTAGGCATTGCGGTCTACAATCGGCTCAAACACCAGGTCCAGCCGCCCCTGGTCATCATGAATGCGCCAGGGGCTCAGCCAATCCTCCCGCCCATCCTTTATAGGGATGTCAAAGACAACCTGTCCCAGCTTGTGGGCGCGGCCGTCAAACAGTAGCATGTTCTCGGTGGCGGCCTGCGTGTCGCCAAAGCCATACCCCAGGTTGAACCCAAAGCGAGCGCCCAGCGCCACCCCCGAGGCGGATGCCCAGTACCAGGTGTTGCGCCAGGGCCATACGCCCCGCCCCCAGTCCAGCACCCCAAAGGATGTGGCCGGGGAGAACAGATACTCCTGCCCGTCATAGATGCAGCGCCCGTCGGCTGGCATGCAGTTGATTTTCTGATTGTAGTAAAAGTGATGCGGCTTGCCCGCGAAGGGTGTGGCGATGACCATGCTGTCGTCCGGCGCCTCGTGCAGAATCACATCAAACAACAGGGGCTTGCGCGGCCCGCCAAAATCATACACATGGCCATACAGGTGGCGCTGTGCCCCCTCCTTGCGGAAGGTCAGCTCGTACTGCTTGCCGCGTGCGCGCACCACGCCGCTGCCGCTGTCGGCAGGCAGCGCGCGCTTGCCCATGGGCATCAGCGTCATGCGGGTCTGGGTCAGATGGCTGGCCTGCTCAAAATCCATCAGGCTCACGCTGTCCAGCCCCATGTAGCCATTGTCGGCCACCGTCACTGCCAAGGCGGCAAAATCGCTGGCGATTAGGTAGTAGTCCCACTCCTTGATACGCCATTTGGGTGCGCGTATCATCGCCCGGTCGTAGCGCTTGAGCAGGCTGGTCGCCCAGCCCGCTTCCATGAGGCGGCCGTCCAGCGTCAAAAGGTCGCCCCGCTGCAGCATCCTGTGCTGTACCTGTGGGGCTTGAGGCGGTTCGTTTCCCTTTTTCATGCGGATATCATAGCCATCATGGGGATGAATGTCAATATCCCGCCGATTTATCGGATCTAAGTGGGGATTTGTTTCATTTCCGCTCCCTGTGGCGATATGATACAATATGCGCAGCACAACCATACATCAGCCGGAGGTACGCATGCCCTTTCTGATTGTTCGCCAGGATATCAGCCACATGCAGGTGGACGCGGTGGTCAGCCCAACGCCGCAGAGCATGCTGCCCGGGGATGGCGGGGCAAGCGGCGCGATATTCACAGCCGCGGGGCCCGACCTGGCCCGTGCCTGCGCGATGCTTGGGCCCTGCCCGGTGGGTCAGGCGGCGCTGACGCCGGGCTTTCTGCTGCCGGCCAAGCACATCATCCATGCGCCCAGCCCGCGATGGGTGAATGGCACCAAGGGGGAGGAGGCGCAGCTGCGCTCGGCCTGGCAGGCGGCGCTGTCGTTGGCGGCGCGCCATCCGTTTGACACAGTCGCCTTTCCCCTGTTGGGCGCCGGCGCGCACGGCTTTCCCCATCACATTGCCTTGCGTGTCGCAGCAGGAGAGATCAACAGCTTTCTGTTGCAGCTGGACAGAGAGCTGACCATCTACCTGGCTGTGTTCAGCCGGCGGGCACTCACCGCCTCACAAAAGCTGACGCAGGATGTGCGCGAGTATGTGGACGATCTTTATGTGGACGAGCGGCTGTCCCGCGCCAGAGGGTGGCGCAGCCGCATGGCCGAGGAGGAGGCCGTCCGTTGGGACAGGCGCAGGCAGGATAGCGATGCGCAGGACTCCTATACCCCGACGGAATACTTTCCCGGCGACATCACCGCCCCACACGCGCCGCTGGACAGCACGCAGATCGAGGAAGGCATCGGCGATGCCAGTCCCTCGCCGCCCAGAGCGCGCCCCTCTTTTCCCCGGCCCGATTTCGGCAAAATCCAACACAAGCGGTCCGCGCCCGGGCCATCCCTCGAAACCAGCCCAGGTTTCGCCGCCCGCATGATGATGCTGATTGACAGCCGCGGTATGACGGACCCCGAGGTTTACAAGCGCGCCAACATCACCAAGCAGGCATTTTACAAGATTAAAAACGAGCTGAGCCAGCCGCGCAAGAACACCGTGATGGCGCTGTGCATAGGCCTTCAGCTCAGCCTGCCTGAGGCAGAATCTCTGCTGGCGCTGGCCGGCTACGCCTTTTCCCCCGCCAGCAAGCCGGATTTGATTGTGCGCTACTTTATCGAGCGCCGCCTGTACAATATCGTCGAAATCAACAGCATGCTGTTCAACCAGGGCTTTGAGAATGCTCTGTTGGGCAACTCATCCCTCTAAGCGCAAGCCGCGCCGGAACGAAAAAGTAAACTGCGAGTTGACCCGCCCATCCCTGCCTCCTGCTATCCTGGTTATGGGACCAAGAAAAAAGGAGGCAGACACCATGAAAAAGGGATTGACAGAACTGGTCTTTGTGCTGGATCGTTCGGGCTCCATGTCAGGGCTGGAGAAGGACACCATCGGCGGCTACAACGCGCTGCTCAAAAAGCAGCAATCGGCGGAGGGCGAAGCGGTGGTCACCACCGTACTCTTTGACAACCACATTGAGCTGCTGCACGACCGCATCGACATCCGCGGGGTGAGCCCCGTGACGGAGCGGGATTACTACGTGCGCGGCAGCACAGCCTTGCTTGACGCCATGGGCATGGCGATTGAGAAAACCATCAACGCGCGTCGCAAAACCGCTGAAGCCATGCAGCCCGAGAACACCCTCATCGCCATCATCACCGATGGCATGGAAAACGCCAGCCGCCGTTTCACCTATGAGCAGGTGCACGCGCTGGTCACCCAGCAAAGGGAACGCTGGAAGTGGGAATTCCTGTTCATCGGCGCCAATATGGACGCCATTGCCCAAGCCCAGCGCTTTGGCATCGCGGCTGATCGCGCCGTGACCCGCCACAACGACACACAGGGCACACAGGTCCAATACGAAGCGCTAGAAAAGGCCGCCCGTACCATGCGTGCACAGCAGCCGCTGAGCGCTGACTGGCGGCACGAAATTGACCGTGACTACCGCAGCCGGGGAGGAACTAATATGCTGGGTGCCATCATGGGCGATATCGTAGGCTCGGTCTACGAATGGAACAACATCAAGCACAAGGACTTTCCCCTGTTCGCACCCGACGCCTTCTTCACCGATGATACGGTGATGACCCTGGCTGTAGCAGAAGCGCTGCTCGACCGCAAACATCAGGGGCTGGACGACGACGGCTTTCGCGAGGCGCTGATACAGCACATGCGTCATCTGGGCAAGTTGTACCCAAATGCAGGGTACGGCGGCCACTTCAGCCTATGGCTGCAGGCAAAGGACCCACGCCCCTACAACAGCTACGGCAACGGCTCAGCCATGCGGGTTTCCCCCGTGGTATGGGCGGCCTGCAGCCTGAACGAAGCGACCCACCTGGCCCGCCTCACGGCCGAGGTAACCCACAACCACCCGGATGGCATCAAGGGGGCGCAGGCCACAGCAGCGGCCGCCTGGCTGGGCGCGCACGGCGCCGGCATGCAGGACATCCGAGACCACATCAACGCCAACTACTACCCACTGAACCTCACACTGGATGACATTCGCCCTAGCTACACCTTTGACGTCACCTGCCAGGGCAGCGTGCCACCGGCGCTGGTGGCAATGCTGGAATCAACCGGTGTGGAGGATGCCATCCGCAACGCCATTTCCATCGGCGGCGACTCCGACACCGTCGCCTGCATCACCGGGGCCGTGGCCGAGCAATACGCCCGCGGGCACGCCGACTATCCGGGCATCCTGCCCGCGCATCGCGAGGAAATACTGAACCGTTTGGATGACAGGCTCAGGGATATTTTCACACGGTTTGAAGGGGCTTTCATGACGAATTGAACTGCAACGCAACTTCATATATTTGTTCTATCAGACACAAAACAGTCGCGGTCATGAACCGCGGCTGTTTTGTAGACGCCTGCTTTTACTCCGCTTCCAGCCCTAAAAACGCGGCCAGTTCCAGCGGCTCCAGGCGATAGGGGGAGCCCTTACCCTGGAAGAAGCCGTGCTTCTGAATCAGGTGGATGCCCAAATCTGTCCACATCATGGCGCGGCCGGTGGACTTGCGCGTGGCGGTGGTATTGCGCTTGGCGGCGCGATGGTTGTCCTTGAAGGGGCAGCCGATAAGGCCCATGTATTCCTCGGCCTTCACCAGGTACTCCCCGGCGTCCACTTCCTCGCCCATGCCGGCCATGCCCTGGCGGGTCAGCGTGCGCATGGCGGCGCCGATTCGCTCGGCCGTGAACCCGGCGCCCGCCAGCAGCGCCTGGTCAGCGGCGATAATTTCGTCTACCGGGCGCTCATCCTCGCCCAAAAAGCCGTCCTTTACCAGTTCGCCTTCCTCCATGGTATCGCGAAACTGTTCTTTCTTGGGGTTTTCTTTCATGTGGCCTCCTCAGAACTTGTCGTAGAAGATGGTCTGGTCGGTAAAGCCCTTCTCCTTGAGGATCTTGATGCAGGCATCCAGCATGCCGGGGCTACCGCACAGATAGGCTTCCTTGCCCTCGCCTGTATCCACCTGGTTTTGCAGCGCCACGGTCACAAAGCCGGTGTCGCCCGTCCAGTTGTCCTCGGGCTCGGGTCGAGCCACGCAGGGGATGAACTTGAACTGCGGATACTCCTGCTCAATCTGCGCGAACTCCTCCATATAGTACAGGTCGCGCACGGTGTTGGCGCCAAAGAAGAAGCGCATCTTGTGGGGCAGGCCCTTTTCGATGACGTCATATACCAGCGAGCGGATGGGCGCCAGGCCCGAACCGCCGGCAATCATAATCAGTTCCTCGCAGTCGCCGCGCAAATAGAAGTCGCCATAGGGCCCGGACAGGCGCACCTGGTCACCTTCCTTGAGCGCGGTATGCACATAGGTGGTGCAGATGCCGCCGGGCACCAGGCGAATGAGCAGCTCCAGGTAATCGTGCTCCGACGCCTTGGAGCTGATGGAGTAGGCACGGAACACCTCCTCCTTCACCTTGCCGTAGGGCTTGGTGTAGAACTGCATGAACTGACCGGCCTTGAAGTTGATGGTCTCCCCCGCAGGCAACTTCATGCGCAAGCGCTTGATGTCGTAGGTCATATCGGTGATAGATTCCAACGTGCAGTTGAACTCCCGAATATTAAAGAGCTCCTCGGGAATCATCAGCCGCATGTTGCCCTTCACCTTGATCTGGCAGGACAGGCGCACATGATCCGCTCGCTCCTGTTCGCTGATGTAGGGCTCTTCCGTGGGCAGCAGGGGGCCGGCCCCTTCCAGCACCTGCACCTTGCACAGGCCGCAGGTCGCCTTGCCGCCGCAGGCCGAGGGGATGAATATCTTTTCCCCCGCCAGCGTGCTCAGCAGCGAGCTGCCGCCCTGCACGGACAGTTTTTTCTGCCCCTCGTTGATGTCCAGCTCACAGGTGCCGTAGTTGTTGAGCACCTTTTCGGCCACCGAGATGATGACGCTCAGCACGCCCGATATCAGCGCCAGCGAGCCTACCGTCCTCAGGATGATTGAAAAATCCATATTGCCTCCCGCTTACTGGATGGTGAATATGCCTGAAAAGCCGATGAAGGCCATGGCCATGATGCCCGTGATGATGAAGCTGAGCGCCGGGCCCGAGATGCCGGGGGGCAGCTTGGCGTTCTTCAGCTTCTCGCGAATGGCTGCCAGCATGTTGATGGCCAGCCACCAGCCCAGGCCGCTGCCCAGGCTGAACATCAGCGACTGGGAGAAGCCGTAGCTGCGTATGACCATGAACAGCGTGACGCCCAGGATGGCGCAGTTCACCGTAATCAGCGGCAGAAAGATGCCCAGCTTGGCATGCAGGTCGGGCATGTAGCGATCCATGCCCATCTCCAGGATTTGCACCAGCGCCGCGATGACCATGATGAAGATAATGTATTGCAGGTACTCAATCTCCAGCGGCAAAATCACGAACTTGTACACCACCCAGTTAATCACGGTGGTCATGACCAGCACCAGCGTCACCGCCATGCCCAGGCCGGTCGCAGTCTTGTACTCGCTGGACACAGACAAGTAGGAGCACATGCCCAGGAAATTGCTGAGGATCATGTTGCTGGTGATGATGGAGGCAAAGAAGATGATGAATGGGCTGATTTGCGGCATGTCAATCCCTCCTTACTTGGCGCCGCCGGCGGCTTTTTTCTGCGCGCGGGCGGACAGTACCCAGATCAGCGACCCGATGATGAAGAAGGCCGCCGGGGGCATGATCATGATGGTCCAGGTCTGGAAGCCAATCAGGTTGACGTTGATGCCAAAGATGGTGCCAAAGCCCAGGACCTCGCGAATCAGCGCCACGATGAGCAGCACACCGGTGTAGCCCAGGCCGGCGAACAAGCCGTCGAACATGGCGGGGATGGGCGGGTTTTTCTGCGCATAGGCTTCGGCGCGGCCCATGATGATGCAGTTGGTGATAATCAAGCCCACGTACGGGCCGAGCTGCTTGGAAATTTCTGGTAGGAAAGCCTGCAGGAACAGGTCCACAAAAATCACGTATACCGCGATGACCAGCGTCTGCACCAGCATGCGCACCCGGTGGGGGATGATGTTGCGCATGGCGGACAGCGTCAGGCTGCTCAGCGCGGTGACGAAGCTCAGCCCCAGGCCCATGACCAGGGAGTTGTTCATGGAGTTGGTGACCGCCAGCGACGAGCAGATGCCCAGCACCTGGCGCAGCACCTGATTTTCGGTGAACAGTTGTGTTTTGGCGATTGCCATGGGTTTATCGGCCATTTACTTCACCTCCCCGGCGAGAATCACGTCGTGCAACAGTTGGTTAACCGTGCGCAGCACCGCAGCCGAGGTCTGCGTGGCGCCGGAAATGGCGTCCAGCTGATAGTCCGTCTGTTGGCCGTAGCGCAGGGTGGTGCCCTCCGCCAGCGGCAGGTTGCGAAACTGCGCCTTGTACCAGTCCTCGTCGATGCGGCCGCCCAAGCCGGGCGTTTCATTCTGCTTGGTAAAGACCAGGCCGGTGGTCTGGCTCAAATCGGCGTTGACGCCCAGGTAGCCGCTCAGGCCGCCCCAAAGCGCCGCGCCATCAAACGGGAAGGCATAGCCCTTCACCTCGCCCGCATCCTCGTACACGTAGACCTGCTGGCCTTTCTGTTCGCCTTCCTTGATCAAGCGGGCAAAGGTGTCATGCACATCGGCGTCCGCAAGGCCGTTGTCCAGGTCGAAGGCGTACAGCACCGCGCGCTCTTCCTTCAGGCGCTCGTTGGCTGCAATGCTGGGCTTAAAGGCCTCGTACGCCGCGGCCAGCGCGAACACCAGCACAGCGCTAAGCACCACCATAAATACCAGCGTATAGATATGGCCTTTCTTCATGCGGCAGCCACCTCCTTCGCCTTGGCCTTTTTCGCGTCAGCCAGCTGCTTGAGCTTCAGCTCAATCAGCGGGGTCACGGCGTTTGCAATCAGGATGGCAAACATCATGCCCTCCGTGAACAGCGAGAAGCTGCGAATCACCACCGTGATGACGCCTATCAAAATGCCGACCAGCCACTGGGCTGTTTTATCCTTGGGGGCAGAGACGGGGTCGGTCGCCATGAAGATGGCGCCGAACATCAGCCCGCCGCTGAGCAGTACGAACAGCGGTGACGCGTGGGTCACCCCCGTGAAGTACAGCGCTGCCGACAGCAAGGCCGCGCTGCCGATGGTGGACACCATGATCTGCCAGGATGCCACCTTTTTGTACACCAGGAAGGCACCGGCCAGCAGGATGAGCAGCGCGCTGGTCTCGCCCAGGCTGCCTGCTATGGTGCCCAGCAGCATGCTGCCCAGCGGGGCTGCGGCGCCGCCGGCATTGAGCGTGATGATGGGCGTGACCGAGGAGGCCGTGTCAGCGGCCGCCTGCGGCAGCCATTGGGCAAAGCCTCCGGGCAGGCCGGCAAACGGTTGCGCCCACTGCATGGTCATTTGCGTGGGGAAGGCGATGTAGATGAAGCAGCGCGCCACCAGCGCCGGGTTGAAGATGTTGCGGCCAAAGCCGCCAAACGCCGCCTTGCCGAACACGATGCCAAACACCATGCCGACCACAGCAATCCAGATGGGCGTCTGTGGCGGCAGCGACAGGGTAAACAGCGCCGCGGTGACGAACACCGCCTCGCTGATCTTTGTCTTCTCCTTGTTGATGGTGCGCATCACCAGGTATTCGGCTACCGCGCCGGCCAACGCCACCACCAGCCCCATGACCACATGCCGCCAGCCAAACAGATAGACCGACATCAGCCCCACAGGCAGCAGGGCCAACAGCACGGTCCGCATCATTTTTTGCTTGGTGAACAGGGTTTTCCAATTCATCCGCATCACCTCTCTCGTACTTGTGCCCTATTATATCGGATATTGCCGGTTGCGCAAGATGAATCTGCGCCGCCGTCCGGCATTTTGTTGATGCCAATGCGGTGATAATAGGCAAAGCCCTTGATTATCAAAGGATTTTCTTGATAAAGGTTCAGTTTTATTGGTAAGACGCAACGTCTTCCATGCGATTAGTTATGGAGGAAACGCGATAGTCAACGTGTGAATTGCATTTGAAAACAATCATACACACAGTGAATGCCCCTTCGCGTTCGCCATCAATCCACCGGCAGGCCCTTTTGTGCCTTGTCCTTCACTTCCAACAGGATTACCTTGTCACTTTCCTGCATCACCGTGTCGCCCAACGGCACGATGATGTCATTGCCCTGTCGTTGCACCATCACAATCAGCCGGTCCGTGGGCAACGTCAGCTCCTTGACCGAGCGCCCAACCCACTTGTGTCCATGCGGGATGGTGAACTCAACCAGGTCGTGTCCGCTGGCATCGAAATGCTTTTCGCCGCCCAGCACAATGACGTCGTTCTCCTGCAGCACCACATGCCCGCGGGGCACGATGGTATGGCCATTCCGCTCAATCTTGGCCACGATAAAGTCAAACGTCAACCGCAGCTCCATCACCTGACGGCCGATGAGGCTGCTGCCCGGGTGCAGCCTGGTCTGCAAAAAGCCGATTTCGGCTTTGTCCTGATAATAGTTGAAGGTCTGCAGCACGGTATCGTTGGGGTCCAGCATGTCCAGCTTTCGGGCGGCGGGCGGCATCAGGCTGCCCTGCACCAGAGAACTGAGCACGCAGATGCCGAACACAATGTGGTAGATATCCATGGAGAACTTGACCCCGCTGTTGACCACCATGATGGCAAAGGCGATGGCCGCGGCGCCGCGTATGCCGGCCAGGGAAATCATGTGCAGCTGGTTGCGCTTCAATTTGAAGGGCAGCATCAGCCCCCACACGCTCAGCGGGCGGGCCAGGATGGTCATGAACAGCATGATGGCCAGCGCCACCGGGAAGGTCTTCAGAAAGTTCTGGAAGTTGCTCAGCAGCCCCAGGATAAAGAACAGGGCAATCTGCATCATCTCCGAGAAGCCATCAAAGAAAAACACAATATCCCGCTTGCCGCGAAACTGAATGTTGCCCAACCAGATGCCCAGGATATACAGTGCCAGGTAGCCGTTGCCTCCCAAGATGGACGCCACCGCGTAGGTAATCAGCACCGCCGCCGCCATCAGCACCGCGGACAGCCCATCCTCCTGCAGGCCCATGCTCTTGAGCAGCTTGCCGAACACAAAGGCCAATACAAAGCCCACCAGCAGCCCAATCGCCACCTGGGAAATGACCAACATCGGCACGGACAGGTCGGACCCCATGATGACCGACAGGAACACCATGGTCATGGTATAGGCGGTCGGGTCGTTGGAGCCGCTCTCCAGCTCCAACAGTGGGGCGGTGTTGTATTTGAGGTTCAGGTTCTTGGAGCGCAGGATGTTAGACACACTGGCGTAGTCGGTCGAGCCCACGATGGATCCGATCAGCATGCCCTCCAGCAGCTGAAACCCGAGCACCAGGTGACAAAACAGCCCCGTCAGCAGCGCCGTCGTTACCACGCCCAGCGAGCTGAGCACGATGGCCTCCTTGGCAACGGGTTTGGCCATCTTCCAGTTGGTGCCAAAGCCGCCGTAAAACATGATGACCATCAGCGCCACCGTGGCCAGCCCATGGGCCAGCTGGTAGTCGCTGAAATCCAGCCCCAGCAGGCCAAAGCCCATGCCCAGCACGATGAACAGCAGCAGCGCCGGGATGCCGTGCTTGCTTGACAGCCGGATGGCCAGCAGCGCCAGTATCAGAATAATGCCAATGATTAAATAATCCATAACCGCTCCATCCATTCACGATAAAAAAGAACGACCCGTGCCACCCCACGGTACTGTCAAATCAAGTTCGCAACTTTGGACTCCGTTTACCATGTCACGCTG
>CALNAU010000105.1 GCA_937874275.1 uncultured Clostridia bacterium
GCTGTGCCACAACGGCAACCTGACCAACGCCCTCACGCTGCGGGAAGAGTTTGAGTTGGGCGGCGCCATCTTTCACACCAGCTCCGACAGCGAGGTCATCGCCTACCTGATTACCAGGGAGCGTTTGCGCGCGCCCTCGATTGACGCCGCGGTGCTGGCTGCCATGGAGCGCATGGAGGGGGCCTATTCGCTGGTGCTGACCAGCCCCACCAAGCTGATTGCCGCGCGCGACCCGCGGGGCTTCCGGCCGCTGTGCATGGGCGACTTGAACGGCGATGTGGTATTTGCCAGCGAGTCGTGCGCGCTGGACGCCATTGGCGCTACCTTTGTGCGGGACATCGAGCCCGGCGAGGTGGTGCGCGTATCCAAGGAAGGCATCCAGAGCTATCATGTGGCACAAAAGCACCCAAGCTCGCTGTGCGTGTTTGAGTTCATCTACTTTGCCCGGCCGGACTCGGTCATCGAGGGGGCCAGCGTGCACGAGGCGCGGCTGCGCGCCGGGGCGTACCTGGCGCTGGATCACCCCGTGGACGCCGACATCGTGGTGGGCGTGCCCGATTCCGGCATCGACGCGGCGCTGGGCTATGCCCGCCAGAGCGGCATCCCCTACGGCGTGGGGTTCATCAAAAACCGCTACATCGGCCGCACCTTCATACAGCCCACGCAAAAGCAGCGGGCAGACCAGGTGCGCATCAAGCTGAATGTGCTGGCCCACACCGTGCGCGGAAAGCGGGTGGTGTTGGTGGATGACAGCATTGTGCGCGGCACCACGGCGGCCCGCATTGTGAAGCTTATTCGCGAGGCCGGGGCCACCGAGGTGCATATGCGCCTGAGCTCTCCGCCGTTCATCAGCCCCTGCTACTTCGGCACTGACATCGACTCGGTGGAGGGGCTGATTGCCCACCATCACACGGTGGAGGAAATCCGCCAGATCATCGGTGTGGACAGCCTGGGTTACCTCAGCTTGACCGCCTGCGACAAGCTGGCCGCCGGCGCCAAATGCGGCTTCTGCAAGGGGTGCTTCACCGGTGAATACCCGGCGCCCATCCCGCATGGGGATGCTGGCCACAGCAAGTTTGAGCGATACCTCAGCCAGAAGGCCGACAAGGAGACGAGTGCATGAAATCCCAAAGTGAGCATTATCGCCAGGCGGGCGTGGATATCAACGCGGGCTACCGCGCGGTGGAGCTGATGAAGGGCAGCATCGCCCGCACGCATACCAAGGGCGTAATGGGGGCCATCGGCGGCTTCGGCGGGCTGTTCGCGCCCGACCTCACCGGGATGAAAAAGCCCGTGCTGGTCAGCGGTACGGATGGCGTGGGCACCAAGCTCAAACTGGCCTTCCTGATGGACAAACACGACACCATCGGCATTGACTGCGTGGCCATGTGCGTCAACGATGTGCTGTGCTGCGGGGCCAAGCCGCTGTTTTTTCTGGATTATATCGCCGTGGGCAAAAATGTGCCCGAGCGCGTGGCGCAAATCGTATCCGGTGTGGCGGAGGGCTGCGTGCAGGCGGGCTGCGCCCTCATCGGCGGGGAGACTGCCGAGATGCCCGGCTTTTACACCGAAGATGAGTACGACATCGCCGGCTTCTGTGTGGGGCTGGTGGATGAGGAGAAAATCATTGACCCCGCTCGCGTGCGCGCGGGCGATGTGCTCATCGCGCTGCCCTCCAGCGGCGTGCATTCCAATGGCTTCTCCCTGGTGCGCAAAGCCCTGCGCGTTCAGGAGGCCGACCTGTCCCATCAGCCGGACTCGCTGGGCGGGGCCAGCCTGGGGGAGGCGCTGCTCGCGCCCACGCGCATCTATGTTAAGCCCATGCTTCGGCTGTTTGAGCAGGTGAATGTGAAGGGTGTGGCCCACATCACCGGCGGCGGTTTTTATGAAAACATACCGCGCAGCCTGCCCGCGGGGCTGGGCGCGCGCATTGAGCGCAGCGCCGTGCGGGTGCCCGCCATCTTTGACTTGATTGCGCGTGCAGGCGACATCCCCCAACGGGAGATGTTCTCCACCTTTAACATGGGCGTGGGCATGTGCGTCACGGTGGACAAATCAGAGGCCGACCGCGCGCTGGACGCGCTGCGTGAGGCCGGGGAGCAGCCCTATGTGCTGGGCGAGGTGGTCGCCTCCGACGAGCCCATGACGCTATGCTGAATCGAGCGCGCGTTGCCGTGCTGGTGAGCGGCTCGGGCACCAACCTGCAGGCGCTGCTGGACGCGCAGCGGGCGGGCCAGCTGGCCAGCGGGGATATCTGCCTGGTGGTCAGCGACCGGCCCGATGCCTACGCGCTGGAGCGCGCACGCCAACATGGTG